>JAUVRV010000414.1 GCA_030597435.1 Gemmatimonadales bacterium
CGACACCGCGCATTGGCCAAGCTTCGCTGGACCACACTGTTGACCAAAGCAGCACCGAGGCCCGACCTGACGTTCTCACCCTTGAGGGCCGGCTGTCCGTAGAGCACGAGAAGGAAGCCGCGAAGGGACCGGTTGAGCCGTAATCCGCGCCCACCCACCCCCATCCACGCAAATCGGCGACCCCGCGGATGTCAGAATCAACCTCCCTTGATCGTTATCCATACTGAGGGGTACTGTATCGCTGAAGGGAGAGAGATCTTTGCCCTCGCCACGCACACAATCAGCGCGACCGAATAGCCGTTCCGGGCACGCTCCCAATTGTGTCCCGGCGGTGTGGCTTGCCGCGATTGCGCTGGCCGCCGTGACTGCCTGCGATACACCGGGCGTGACGCTGGTCAAGCCCGACACCGCCAATCCCGACGACAAGGGCACGACGATCCACGTGACGTTGGAAGACTCCGCTCTGGCCGAGGCACTCGGCTGGTCGCAGGGAGTGCCCAATGCACTTGTGCAGTTGCACCGTCACATCGATCCCTTCAGGCCCGACACGGTTTACACGGATTCCACGGGCCATGTTTCTGTGACAAACCTGCTACCAGGCTTCTACCGTGTCGCGGCGTATCGAGTCCTGGCGGCCGGGCAGTCAGACACATCGACCCGAGCATTCGGCGGGGGTTTCAAGACAAACCTGCCAGCGACTGTCGAGCTCGAGATGGCTGCTGACCGAGCCGGCTCTTTGGTAGTCAGCGAGTTGTACTCCAGCGGCACGAGGCCGGTTGACCTCGACTATGGATGGGATGGTTTCTTCGAGCTGTACAACAACACGGACACCACCGTTTACCTGGATGGCATGCTGTGGGGATGGGCACTCGGTCGCTCTGGATCTGCCTTGCGTACGTGTGATGAGCTGCGACCGTTTCGCGAGGACCCGATGGGTTTGTGGTCTCTCGAGTTTCATCAGTTTCCCGGTGCCGGCACCGATTACCCGGTGGCACCCGGCCAGGTCGTTACCGTCGCGCGGGATGCGGTGGATCACTCAATAGTACATCCAGCACTACCAGATCTCTCAAAAGCTGATTTCGAGCTGGAAGGAACCGCCGACCCGGACAACCCCGACGTACCGAACCTACCGACCGTGGGCTTGGGTCAAAATCTCCTGGGCCACGGAATGCCAATCAGCAGCTCGAAGGTCTACTTCCTTGCCCAACCCGTGGACCCGACGAGCCTGGAGACAGCGGTCATTCCGGGCGATATCAGATGGGCGCGTATCCCCGCAGACCGGGTCATCGACGTAGTTCACGGAGCGGGCGTCAATCTCGATGCTGCATCAACCCTCACCCTCAATCAGCAGTGCCGCTGGGTGAACAGGTCGTTTGATCGTCTTGGTTGGGCCTTCTACCGACCGGGCGGGCCGGGCGGTGACCTCAGTGTGTCACTGCAGCGCAGGGTTCTGAGATTGACGGAAGCAGGCCGTCCAATCCTGCAGGATGTGAACACGTCTTTCGTCGATTTCTCAGTGGCGACGCGGAGTCCGGGATGGATCGAGTTCTGAGTAACCGCCCAGATCGCATCCGGACTCCGCTCGTCCGTCTCGAGGTGCTACATAGCCTTACTTCTCAGGGCACAGGCAATAGTCCGGACCCGTTCGGCAAGTGCCACCGAAGTAGCACTGATACTCGGCGCAGAGCTCGCTACAGAATTCAGGTTCTTCATACTTGCACGATGTCGGTGGCGGTTGAGTGCAGATTAGACAACCCATCGCCTCATTTGCTCCGAACGCCAGTGCGGCGGTGATACCCGCAGCAAGCACTACACTCCGGAGCAGCTTCAGTCTGGTACGCATGTTACCCTCCTTGCTGAGTTTGAACCAACCGGGACCGACTATTCGTTCCGGTCCCACTCATCGCTTCTCATTTAGCGAGTTGCATCCACCAGGGCCCCGACGCTGCGGCTCATCTGGATGATCGAGTCGATGGCACCTGCCTCTGTCACCGACCCTAGCCTAGCATATGCAACTTCTCCGTTGGCATTCAGCACAATGGATTGCGGGAACGCAACGGTGCGATATAGTGCTCGCAGCCTACGTTCAGTGAAGCTCAGGACCGGGAACTCAAGACCGTGTTCCTCTATGTAGTCACGCGTCGCTTCAACGCTGTCGACCGAGATCCCCACGACCTCAACCTGCGCATTGACGGCCAACTCACCAGCGATCCGCTTCCATGCCGCAAATGAGGCTTTGCAGAACTCGCAACTAATGGAAAACACGAAGAGAACTTGCACGTGACCGGGAGGAGCTTTCCCAAGCAATACTGAATCACCGCTCACCGACGGCAGCGTCACTGCAGGAACATACAAGCCTGGGTAGGGATCGCGGATTTGCGTTGTCAGGCCCTCGATGCGCGCCAGCAAGTCTCGTTTCTGCAGCGCCAGTGCGACCATCAGCACGGTGGCCGCGGTGAGCGCAACCACCAAAACCATGGAGCGGAACTTAGAAAGATCCATCTGCCACCTCTAACCATGAAATTCGGGTACCCACACTCCACGCGCCAGAGTCCGAACGTGCCAAATGGGGGTCCGAACGTCATGAACCACAGCGCGCGCCGATAGCAGATCGGGTTTCTGTGGACTCGTGTGTAACGCGAGTCCACGCAACCACCGACAGGCGCCACAGCTACCTCGGCGTCCACACCCCCACCACCTGAAATCCGCGCCACTCCGCCCCATCCGCGTAGCTCAGCGGCCCCGCGGCCGTCAGAGTCCACCTCCCTTGATCGTTATATATCCTCAGGGGTACTGTTTCCTTGAGGGGCGCCTCCCGTGTC
>JAUVRV010000158.1 GCA_030597435.1 Gemmatimonadales bacterium
CGACCGCATCCTCGGCCACCTGCGACGCACCGCGCCAACTCGCCCTCGGCCACGCGCTCCGCCCAGACGTTGGAAGTCCAGCGCTACGACTGCCTCGGCCTAGGGCCGCGCTGTCATACCGTACGATCAACGCTCGGGGATCGTTGGGGTGCCCAGGTGCGCCAATCACCGTTCCCAAACCCGCTGTGCACCCAAATTGTGTGGCGAATGCCGGCGTAACCGGGCGTCCGCGCAGCCAACACTGAGCCGAAGACCCCCCTTCGCAAACTCGACAACACCAATTCCGGGGGGCATACTTCGCAGGGGTGAATGCAATCCCGGGACTATCATCTCCGTCGCGCTGGCGCTGTCGGCAGTGGCCTTGGTCGCGTGCTACCTGCCTGCCCGCCGGGCAACGCGTACCAATCCCATGGAGGTGTTGCGGACTGAATAGGGCGCTCTCCCCCTTTTCCCGAGCGGGGTGCTATCGCGCCGGCGAGGCACGATGGCGGCGGCAAGGGCACGCGCCGGTTCCCCGAACCTCGATCCTGGTGAGCACATCGTCGAGTATGGTGATGCCGTGGCTGCAGTCGTGACCTGGCCTATGCCAACCTCCCTCATCGCAGTCCGCCAGGGCACATGTTCACCGCCCCAGTGCCGAGAGTGCTTGTGGCGTTCGGCCAGCCGCCGGGCAGCGGATCGCCCGACCATCCAGGCGCACAATCGATGTAGCCCGAAGTTCTGTACCACTGAGTGAGATAGATGATCGCCGCGGAGAGACCGTACTCGCCGAGATACCAGTAGAAGTTCAATGGGATGGACTCCCAAAAGCAGTCATAGTCGCACGCGAATTGGGACGCCGTAAGCTGAAGGCCGATCAACATTGCCTCACCCGTGAGCTTGGCCAGCAACTGGTTCCCGGGAACGAGGCCGAGGAAGAACTCCACGAACAGCGCGCCCTGTTTCTGCCGGACATCTTGGGTCCACTGGTCCCAGAACACCGAGGTGAGCACATCGCAGGTGCCGCAGTAGATCTCGGCCTGGATCGCCCGGAGGTTTGCGGCAGCGGACTCCATTAAGCGCTCGAACACCGTCTCCAGGGATTCCAGTCCGCCGCAGTCGATTGGCCACGACATACCCCGCACTGCGAGCTCGTAGATGCTGTCAACGGCCTCCTGTATCTGGTTCCACGCATCGGTCCCGAGCCGGTCTGCCAGCACCGGCGTCAGGTACCTCTCGAAATCGATCTCGGCGAGATCGAGCTGCCCGAACCACCACTGCTGCTTCCAGTTGCTGGCGCGAACGGTGAGATAGTCCGTGTCGAGCTCATCTGGGAGCTGTACCCGCCAGTCCGCTGCCGTGTCGTCGTAGAAAAAGGCGGCGAGGAATTGCCGCGACTGCGGCGGAATGCTGCTCAAGGGAAACAACAGCTCGAAATACATCGAGTCCGGCGCGAAGGTCAGTTGACCGTACTCGGTGTGCCGGTAGATCGCGATCTTGATGGATTGGGAAGGCACGAAGCCGACCGGAAAGTCGGGAACGAGCCACGACCCAAAGTTCCCTTCGACATCCACCACCCAGCACTCGGCCCACGCGCCGGGCGGGACGACCAGCCGAATCAGGTCGCCGGCAACACCGCCCTCCGGACCGATGATCGTCCCCCACCCCGTGTAAGGGTAGTTGGGATCGCACGGATCGTCGGACCACTCCGGTTCGTCCACACCACAGGCCGACAGCGTCGCGGCGACCGCGACCACGATTGACACACTCATCATGTGCCGCATACATCCCTCCTTCTGACGCGTCACGGTTCTTACAGCGTCAACCTCACCCCTATGTTGAGACGACCGTCGGGACCGGGAGCGATGCTCAGGCCGACACGATCGAGCGGAACGGTCTGCCAGCGCTCGGTCTTCGTCAGGGCTCCGATGACCACGCCGACGATCCCGCCGACCGGGGCGCAAACGACTGCTCCCATTAGCGCATAATGTCCAGGGCCGAGCAGCGGATCGTCCCCATCTCCGGTCGCCACACCGATGATGGCGCCGCTCGCGGCGCCGGCACCCAACCCGACCAGGAGTCCTGTCAGCCACCTCGAGTGACGGCCACTGCTTACCTGCAGTCGGGCAATACTGCTGAGCGGGATCGACGTCGCCACGCTGTCTCCTGCCCTATCTTTGTGGCGCAGGAGGATGGTGTCGGCGCCGACCGCCCCGATCACGCCGGTCATGACCGGCGTACGTTCGACGCTGGATGTCACCCGCACACGCTGCCCCTCCCGCAAGGCGGCCGCTGCCTGCGCCAGCGCGTCGGAGTAGGCGATACAGGACAGACCCACGGCAGCGACTAACATTCGTCCGTACATGCGATCCTCCAATTCATAGTGGGAAGCGTGCCGCCGACCGTCGCGGGCATGCTCCGGACCTGGGGCCGGGCCGGCGCGGCCGGCGCTGTCCCCAACGCAGTCCATCCAGGTAGGTCAAACGCTAGACCACGACGACCGGCTAACAAGGGTGAGATCGGGATGGCGTCACGGTCTTGCGCTGCCCGGTAGCTCCGCAAACGCAGCGCGGCGTGCAGAGGTCGGGGCGATCTTGGCTTGAGCCAAGAGACCGGGCGTTGCTTCTCGTATCGGAACCGCCCGTGCCGTGCCAACCCCTGGCGACAGACAGAGGCTCACTACGACCACCGCTAGAAAGTGTGTCATCGCTCTCATGGTTCGCCCGCCTTTTTAAAGGTAACGAATCTGGACCGAGTTGCCATTCACCAACTGGACGCAAGCACGAATGGCACACCTATGGCATGCGACTCGCACCGGACGGTTTCATCCGTCCGAGAGAGCCTCAAGGGCACCGTTACTATGACTTGGTGCCAGAAGCCACAAAATCAGGACTTACACCTAGTAGGATCTCGGGCACTACGTACGCGCCTGCAAAGGAGGTGCTGGGCTACCCGTCAGCCACGGCGTCGTTTGCGTCGCTGACACCTTCAGTATCCTAAGAGTAATTTGCAGAGACTGAGATCACTCGAATGTCGATCTGTCCGAGCGAGGCTCTCGCGGCGTTCGGGGCTTGCTAGTTCTTATCAGGCTTGGGGAACACCACGCGGAAGTTGTGTAGTGGACCGTCTGGTTCGATGTGTACTAACTTCCACATCAGTTCCTCGAACTCTTCCGGCGTCATCAACTCCCTAATCTTGTCCAAGTCCTCCCGCCGTTTGGCGGCCCACCTCACGGCGTAATGTCATGACTCCTATGACACCGCCGATTCCCGTGACGACCGGCGCTATGAACCCCGCAGGAGCTCCCAGAACATCAGTGTGAGAAGGTGGAGTGCCCCACCACGCCGGAATCAACTCAAGACGATGGCGGAGCCGTGTGAGCCCTTCGCGGCACTAATTCGTCCGACGAGGACGTGTTCGCGGTCGGTGCCGAGGGGCTGATTCTGCGCTACTCGCGGTACGAACTGGCCTGCTGCGGGTGCGGCAGGAAACGTCGAAACGTCACAGCTTATCGCCGATGTGATCACGTTTGCACTCGGCAAGCCGACCGCCGCCGCGTGTCAATCATTTTTCAGTTTGTACTTCTCGCACATGTGATCAACCGCGCCGTTATGCGTTGTTCATGGTTCTCCGTGTGTCACGGTTCCGCGTGTCCTGTACCACCCACGGTTCCCGTACCTGCTCGGCGCCTGGTCAAGAGCTTCATGGTTCTCACTTCCACGGTAGCGGGCGATCGGACCCCTCTACCGGTTGAACATGAGACCAAACCCGATTCTGGTGATGGAGCGGTTGTAATCTATAAGGCTTTCGCCGTACCCGTGGAACAACCGCACCATCAAGAAACTGTGCTCGGAACGAGGCATTGGAAAACTGTAAGTCAGACTCACATTGCCCTTGCCCGTGCCCAGGTAGCCGCGCATTAGAAAATGCAGGAGGTGCCCCTTGGGCAGCATGTAGAAGAAGTTGACATCGCTGTAACCCAGGTAGTCGGTAGTGTCCGGGTTGTCGTCGCCCTCGGGAGAGTCGGGGGTTTCCTTTTCTTCCTCGGGGATGCGGTAACGCAGCTTGATATAGGCCAGCCAGTTGTTGCCATGAAAGAAAGGCGCCAGATAAAGCAGATTCCAACTGCGTGAGTGCGGAACCCTTTGACCGTTGGACTCGTGTTCGAAGCCCGCATCGGCGCCGAGCGAACCAGGCCCCAAGACGGATTCCTTGAAACGATAAAATATTTCGGGATTGTAGTTCGTTTCGCGGAAAGGGGCAGAATTTCCGGCGTCGTAGGCTTGCCAGAATGAGATCTGACTATAAGCAATGTAGAAACGGGTTCCGAAGATATCGTGCTTAGCGCTCAGCTGGAAGATAACCTCGGTCTCGCGACCGTGGTACTCATCCGAGTAGGTGAACGGTAGGACATACATTTCCTTGTGCAGCGTAAGACCAGACCCGGTCTGGATCAGGGAAAAATCATAGGGTTGGGGTGTCGTCGCAACGGATGTTTGTGCAGAAGAAATAGCCGGGAAAACGATGACCAAAGGAAATAACCTGGATATGATCGCCCTCATGGGAACCTCCCCTAGGTCGCGAGTTGACGACAGGAATTTCCTTTCCTCCCCTGCAAGTATGAAGCAGGAGATTGAACGTGTCCACCGGTGGCATGAGGTGTTCGAGGTGGCTCTTGGCCGATCGAACGGGGACTGTCAAGTTTCTGTGTAAACGGTTTTCGTAATCATACGGGCACCGGTCCTTCGAACACGATGGACAGGTGATTGAGAGCGGCCCACCAGTATTTGACTGGGCGGGTCCGTCTCTTTGAGGCAATCTCGCGTGCCAGGTGCAGGACCTTGCGGACCGGCGCGGCGTTCGGAGAGGCTCCTTTTTCTTCTTCACCTTTCTCAGCTGAGCATTGATCGATTCGATCGCGTTGGTCGTGTAGATCACCTTCCGAATGGCCTCGGGATACGTGAAGAAGGGCGACAGGTTCGTCCAGGGCTGGTGCCGTGGACGTGTCCGGTGGCCGTGTTTAGCAGTGAGTACAGCATTTGTGGGCCAACGCCCCTGATCATGAGTTGGTATTGTCCGACTGCCATTGTTCTCTCTTTGGTTGAGGTGTGAATGTCAATTTGTTCGGGTGTACGACGGCCACAAGTGCGTTTTGGGAACATCAGGGTACGCGAACGGGACATTTGACCCCGATTGCGCGAGATCAGGGTCGCTTCCGGAGAGTCCTGGGCTTCCGAACTTGTGTGAACGGCTCGAAGAAATCGGACAAACTGGTGGGAATTGCAGCGAGGATTGCCGCAAGCATATCGACGGTGACACCAGACTCACCACGCTCTAGGCGACCAATGTACGTCCGGTGCACACCTGCCTTCTCGGCGAGCTTCTACTGTGAGGTGATACCAGCCTCGTTTCGTACTTCTCGGAGACGCTGACCGATCTGCCGTCGGAGTGGACGGCTGCTACGCGTCGCGCGTGAGGGGAATGCGACGCAAGACCACCGAGGCAGGCGAGGTCGTTGGGTTGCCAGAGTACGCCTTCAACTGCTCCGCACGCCGCAGAAGACACCTGTGGCAGCTCGATTCGCTTTGTTGCTGGGCGTTCGAGCAGTTGCAGGGACGTCGGAAACCTCACTCCAGCCGCTGGACTACCCCGATAACACCGCACATACTCGGGTTGGGTGGATTCAAGTTCCTATGCTGTGTCCTACCGCCCTCATTAACAGCAAGCCAAACCACCGCTTGTCGTCTAGATACGTATCCTGCACGGCGAACCCATATTGCCGCACGTGTTCCGTCAGATCTTCCAGCACGAACTTGCGACTGATCTCGATCATCACCCGCTCACCGGCACGGATGGTCACCTGCTTCCCCAGGGGCTCGATATCGACCTTCTGGTCAGTAAGGAACTCTATGAAGATCTCCATCCGCTGCCAGTTGGGGTTATACACCGCAACGTGCTTGATCTGATCGAGGTCTACCGTGGCACCGAGTTCCCGGTTGATCCTGCGAAACATGTTCGTTGTGAATTGGGCAGTCACACCGGCACTGTCATTGTAGGCAGCCTCGATAACGCTCTCTTCCTTCACGAGGTCCACGCCAAGCAAGAAGTAATCTCCCGGCGACATGCTCTGCGACACGTCGGCGAAGAACTGCGCCGATTCGGTCACGTTGAAGTTCCCCAGTGTGCTGCCGAGGAAGATCACCATCGACGGTGAATGATCCCTGAAGAGCGGGAAGGCAGATTGGTAGGTGCCTACGATTCCTTCGACCGTGACGGTGGGCCGGCGGCTCGCAATGGCCTCGGCTCCCAGCTGCAGAGCCGATTCACTCACGTCTATCGGGACATAACAGACGGACTGCCCATTCGTCGTGTACGCGCCCAGTAAGCAATCTGTCTTGACCGATGTTCCCGACCCCAATTCGATCAGCGTAACAGGTCCGGTGGTTTCACTGATGTCCGTTGCGTGTCGCTTCAGAATCGAGGCCTCCACACGGGTTGGGTAATACTCGGGTTGTTCGCTGATCTGCTCGAACAACTCGCTACCACGTGCGTCGTACAGGTACCGGCACGGAAGCCAGCGTGGACTATCGGTGAGTCCG
>JAUVRV010000378.1 GCA_030597435.1 Gemmatimonadales bacterium
AACGTGGAACTTGCCATACCGGGACAACGCAGTCCCCAAGAACTCACAACCCGTGCTGCTACTGCGCGACCGCCCAAAGAAGACGTCACCGACAGCAAGCACCAGCTCCTGGTCGCCGGTGTAGTCCTCGGCCGGTGCACTCGTGATTGCGGAGAACTCCTGCGTCGTAGTCCGCCACCCGGCCTGGGTCTGGAAACCCAGCAGACCGGCCGGAATCAACATCGCAGTTCCTGTTGAATCGATGTCAAACAGTAGGTCGAACGGTTGGCCCAGATCCGTTCGGGTCTTGCTGGCAGTCAGAATGTCGAGGGCGCTCGCATCCGGAATTGGTGTGTTCTGAATTGCGGCCAAGGTCATTGTGTCAACCCAATTCGGTATCGTGGCCGGCGGCAATCCAGTTGAGTCACCACAAGCCAGCGCCGCCCATATGACGACTGAGGCCGAAGCGGCCAACCGGAAGTGAGCAAACGAGATAGGTCTCATGTGAGTGGCAGAAGATTAGCCCGCCTTAGAAACCCGGTCAACCCGCCGGGCTAGCTTGACTTCAACAGTTGGCACTCCTAGCTTGCCGCCCATGCCGACGATACGAGACGTAGTCCAAGTTTTGGGGAATCGTGAGGGAGTGGAAGCCGTCATCGTACTGGGGCGAGACGGATTGCCTATCGACAGTCGAACAGCGAACGGTGTCGACTGCGAGAGCGTCGCAGCCCTGGTACCGTCGGTGGTCGAGAGCTGCAATCATTTGGGCGACGCCGGTGGACGCGGGGACTTCGGTTTCGGAGTCGTCGAATTCGCCAACGGATTGGCGGTGATTGCCGAACTCACGCCGGACACACTGCTCACGATCTTGATCCGACGGGACATCAATATCGGACAACTCCTCTTCGAACTACAGCGCCATCGGGCGGCCATCGCCCATCTACTCTAGCTGCGCCAGGACCGAACTCACCTACCGTGCAACAGCTCAATGAACGGGTGCTCAGAGAGTATCGTCGATGAGTAATTGGGCCGCCATTCTGGCTGGCGGCTCGGGGACCAGATTCTGGCCCTTGTCCACCGCTGCGCGCCCCAAGCAGATGCTCCCTCTCGCCGGACCCGCCCCACTGATCCGCCAAACCACGGATCGTCTCGGCGGTCTAATCGAGCCGGCGAGAACGCTGATCGTCACGAGCCAATCACTCGTCGATCAGACGCGGCGATTGCTACCGACCATTCCTCCCGAGAACGTGCTGGGGGAACCACAGCCGGCGTCGACGGCACCTGCCCTGGCGTGGGCGACATCGGTCGCCGGAAAACGGGATTCGGAGGCAACCGTCCTGTCATTACATGCCGACTGGTTCGTGGGAGACGATGCGGAGTTCAGGAAGACGGCCCTGCGAGCATTAGAGGTGGCGCGACGGCACGATGCACTCGTCACAGTCGGTATCGAGCCGACCCGTCCGGACACGGGATACGGGTACATCGTGCCGGGTGAGGATCTCGGCGGCGATGCAAGGCGCGTGCGGGAATTCGTCGAGAAACCGGATGTTGACCAGGCCGAACGCCTGATCGCCGCAGGAGCGTTGTGGAACAGCGGCTTGTTCACGTGGACCGCCGAGCGGTTCTTCGCTGAGACGCGTTCGGTGGCTCCCGAACTCGCGCCACACTTGGATCTGCTCGAGGCTGGAAATGTGGCAGAGTTTTTTGCCAGCGTTACTCCGATTGCGGTAGACGTTTCACACTTCGAGCGTAGCCAGCGAGTTGCTTGTGTGCCCGGCCGGTTCCCGTGGGACGATGTCGGTACTTGGGCGGCGCTGGGTCGTGTGAGAGACGAGGATCCCGCGGGCAATGTACTCGTCGGCGACGTGTTTCAACGCCAATCGGATGGCTGTGTCGTTTGGGCCGACGATGAGACGGTAGTGCTCGATGGCGTCAGCGACCTAGTCGTAGTACGGGCCAACGGCGTAACCCTGGTGACCACGAGACGACGCTCCACCCAACTCAAAGACCTCCTGAGCGAACTACCCGAACAGATTCGAAGGCTAACTGAATGACGACGCTGTATCTACTCGAGCCGTCGAACACTGCGGCGTGGTATCCCTTCTCCGATTGCAGACCTATTTGTGAGTTGCGTGCAGGTACGTGGTTGATCCGGGAACGCTGGGAAGCTGTGGTAGAGGGTGAAACGAGTGCAATTTTTGGCGCGGAACATCTGCATCCCTTCGAAGAGGAAGGTGTGCCGCCCGTAACGCTACAGGAATCGGTAAGCGGCCCGGCGATCGTAGGCCGGTCCGATTTCGCACCCGCCGGAGTCTCACTCGATCTGCCCAAGAAACCGCATCGGCTGGTGAATGACGACACTACGGTGGGTTGGTGGATACCAGAGGGCATCACGTGGGAGGGAACGCATAGCGACTGGCCCGAAATTGAGATCGACGGAATGACTCTGCACGGCGCGTACGACCTGGTCACCGCGTTGGAGCACTTGTTGCAGCCTGATACCGCCGACTTCACCAAGGAGGCGAGCGACCCGGTGCCCCAGGGCAGCATAATCATCGGGGATCCTGCGGACGTCGTCATCCTGGGAGCCGCGGTCGAACCCGGAACCGTGTTCGACGTCCGCCGCGGTGTCGTGGTCATCGAACAACACACCCACGTACAATCAGGGACTCGCTTCGAAGGTCCGGTCTACGTGGGGCCCGGTAGTGAAATCCTCGGCGGCACGATACGGGCTTGCAGCATTGGCCAGAGATGCAAAGTTCACGGTGAGATTTCTAACTCGGTATTGATCGGATACGCCAACAAGGCACACGATGGGTTCGTGGGACACTCCGTCATCGGTAGGTGGGTCAACCTTGGAGCCGGAACAACAACTTCAAACCTCAAGAACACCTACGGCGCCGTGAGGCTCAAGATCGATCAGACTCAGATCGATACTAACCGACAGCTTCTCGGTACTCTGTTCGGCGACCATTGCAAGACCGCGATCGGGACAATGCTGAGCACCGGAGCGGCCATCGGTGTGGGGGCTAATGTCTTTGGTAACGTTGCAGCTGCCAAGTACGTGCCTCCATTTGCATGGGGTGACACGGGCGCGACCATGGAACGCGAGGGCTTCCTCAAGATCGCCAAACGAGTACTGCCGCGCAGACAGGTAGAACTCACTGATGGCATACAAGACATGCTCCTGGCCCTGTACGACCACGCGGTAGCCTCATGAGAGTGTCCGTTCTCGGTTCTGGCAGCAGCGGCAACGCGGTGGCAGTCCAGGCTGAGAACGGGACTCTCCTCATCGACGCCGGCTTCGGATTACGATCCCTCGAGAACCGCAGCAAGAAAGTTGGAGTCTCGCTTTCGGCGGTAAAGGCGATTCTGCTCACCCACGAACACGGAGACCACTCGGCGGGTGTTCCAGCCTTGGTGCGCAAGCTCGGCTGTCCTGTATACGGCTCATCCGGTACGCTGAGAGCACT
>JAUVRV010000225.1 GCA_030597435.1 Gemmatimonadales bacterium
AAGAAGGGGAAGAAGGGGAAGGGGATTGCTCCGGCTGCCCCTCCTGCTGTTCCTCCTAGTCACCCCTGCCCTTGCCGCCCAGGACCCGGTTTACCAGGCTGTCCGCCTCGGCATCACCTACACCCCCGGCATGCGTCCGGGAATGCTGGTACTCGGCGGCCCCCCTCGGGAGCTGCTCGACTCGGTGCGCACGATCATTCTGCGCGACTTGGGATACTCGGATCGGTTCGAGATGATCTACCTGCCTGGCGGTGATAGCCTGGTACTGGGTGTAAGCAGTCCCGACGCATCTGGCAGCGCGGACCCGAGTGACATCTTCGTCAACTACTCGTTGTACGCAGCACTTGGTGCCGACTTCGCCGTGAGCGTACTCGAGGAGTATGACTCGACTTTGTCCGTGAACCTGTACGATGTTGGGGGCGAAGCCATCCGCGCCAGTGTCCGTATCTATCACACCGATCCTCACGCACCCGACTTCCGTATGGCGGTGCACCGAGCGTCGGATGCGGCCGTTCGAGCGGCGACCGGTGAGCCGGGCTTCGCTGCCAGTCGCATCCTCTTCGTGAGTCGGGGTTGGCTATATAGCGTCGACTCGGACGGAGCCAACAACCATACAGTGAGTCCGCCCGGTATTGACACCTTCTCGCCTGGCTGGTCACCCGATGCGCGCAGCATCGTCTATACCCGACTGGCAGAGGATGGCTGGGGCTCGCTCGTCGTCCATGATGTGGAGACTCGACAGGAATCTGTGATCCAGCCTACCGCCGAGTACTTGAATTTGAGTGCAGACTTCTCCCCCGACGGACGCACGGTGGTGTTTTCTCGCTCCTGGGACGAGGGTACTCAGCTGTTCTCGTATAACCTCGCGCAGGACTGCTGCTTACAGCGCTTGACGGTAGGTAGATTATCAGATAACCTTTCACCTGCGTTCAGCCCCGATGGACGGCGTATCGCCTTTGAATCGACCAGGGTGGGTCTCGCTCAGATCTACATCATGTCTGCCGATGGGATCGATCAGGAGTTGTTCGCCCCGTATGACTACGGGGTCACCGGCGATTCGCATAGCCCTTCCTGGTCGCCCGACGGGTTGAGCCTCGCGTTCCATCGTACAGTGGCAGCCAGTCCGCAGCTATTCGTGATGGATGTGAGGGGCCGAACGGTACGACAGTTGACGAGTGCTGGCAGGAACGAAGATCCCACGTGGGCCCCGGACGGTCGGCACATAGCATTCAAGTCGAGCCGTACCGGTGGTGTGCAGGTTTGGGTCATAGATATTGAAACTGGACGCATACGACAGTTGACCAGGCTTGGCCAGACGCGGATGCCTAGCTGGTCTGCTCCGATCACACAATCCAACCAACCATGAAACTGGAGTTACAAGGCGCCTCTCCCTCCCAATTACTGTAGCAGCTACAGCCATTCTGATCGCCGCGGCCGCGTGCGGCGGTGGTCAGCCTGAGACTGCACCGACTCCGGACCCCGATTCGATCGCACGTGAGCAGGCACGGCGGGATTCGATCGCGGCCGAACGAGCACGTGCCGACAGCATCAGACGTGCGCGCGAAGAAGCGGATCGCATAGCTCGTGAGCGTCGCGCTGACTCACTGGCCGCAGTGCGGCGAGAGAACGAAGCGGTCATGGAGATGGTCCGCCGCATGGTCAATTTTGATTTCGACAAGTCGGCCATCCGCGCCGGGCAGGACACCGAGGTTCTGGAGCAGAAGCTGGCGATACTGCAAACCAACTCTGGGCTGAGAGTTGAGATCAGCGGTCACTGTGACGAGCGGGGCACCGACGAGTACAACATGGCTCTGGGTATGCGCCGCGCCGTCTCGGCCAAGCAGTTCCTGGTGGACCGAGGCATTGCCGAGTCACGGATCACCGTGAGATCCCGCGGTGAGGAGCAGCCGCTCGATCCGGGTCACAATGAGGAAGCCTGGACCCAGAACCGCCGAGGTGAATTCCGCGTGACCAGTGGTGGGGGATCGCTGAAACGTCCCGGCATGTGAGGCTTCTTGCTACATCGGTATTGGCGAGTGTCGCCCTGAGCGCTTGTGCGCTCAAGGGTGACGTTCGCCGTGTTGAAGAGGAAGTACAGCAGCTCCGGGCAGAAATGGCCCGCGCCGACTCGGCGCGGGCCGATTTCTTGGACTTCACTTTCCAGCAGATAATCGCCCTCCAGCGGCAGATCCTGGACTCGCTCGATGCTCAGGACCGGAGATTGGCGCTATTCCGAGGCACGGTCCGCAGTGACATGACTGAAGTCCAAACGCAGTTGATGCAGATCCAGGAACTGTCGGGGCAGAGCCAGGCACGTCTGGCTGAAATGCAACGCCGGCTCAATGTGCGAGAACTGCAACCTACCCCAGTTGGAGCAGTTGCGGGGGACAGCACAGCCGGTGCTCGGCCTGCAGGTGCAACCGGTGCGGACGAAATGTACCAGACGGCGATCGCTCAGCTGGATCGAGGAAGTCCGCGCACGGCCCGCACGGTATTCAGAATGCTGCTGGACCAATATCCCACTCACCGGTTGGCCGCAGATGCTCAGTTCCATATCGGAGCCTCGTGGGAAGGTGTGGACCCCGATTCCGCCGCCGCGGCATATGCAAAGGTGGTAGCGGATCACGGCGAGTCGGCCCGGGCGCCGACTGCGTTGTACCGGTTGGGTCTCATCGCGGAGCAAAAGGGGGACCTCGAGGGTGCCCTGGTGTATTATGAACGAGTAGTTAACGGCTATCCTCGGTCGGACGCAGCGGAGCTGGCACGCGAGAAGCTGAACCGAAATCGCTAAGAGTCGGTCTACCCGGCGCACCCAAATGAGCATGAAGATCCCCAAGGGCGAGATGCCCTTCCTCGACCACCTCGAAGAGCTACGGTGGCGGATTCTCAAGAGTCTAGCCGCGCTTCTGGTTGGGACCGCGATTGGATTTGTCGTCGTTCAGAACTTCGAAGTGCTCGAGCTGCTGAAGCAGCCGATTGCACCCTACCTGCCGGACAACAAGCTCCACGTAACCGGGCCGACTGACGCGTTTTTCGTCACTCTACAGCTGGCGTTTGTGATCGGTCTGATTCTGGGAGCACCGGTGATCATCACTCAGGTTTGGGGTTTCTTGCAACCTGCACTGTACGAGCACGAGCGGCGCCATATTGCGCCGTTCATGGTCGCGGGACTCGGGTTGTTCATTGCGGGTGTGCTCATGGCGTACCTGTGGGTTCTGCCGGTGGCGATGAAATTTCTCATCACCAGATTCCAGGCGGATTACCTCGAGTTCATCATCACGGCCACCGCCTACTTCGGGTTCGTCATACGGCTTCTCCTGGCGTTCGGAATCATGTTCGAAGTGCCTGTTTTGGTGGTTCTGCTTTCGGTGCTGGGCTTGGTCGGCCCCAAGACATTCGCCAGGTGGCGACCTTACGCACTGGTGGTGGCGTCCATCCTGGCAGCCATGCTTACCCCACCCGATGTGGCCTCGATGTTGGGACTGATGTTCCCGGTGGTTTTTCTGTACGAAGTAGGCATTCTCGTCTCGCGACTCGTATGGAGGAGCCGTAACAGGGAGAAGGCCTAGTCGTGAACCGGCTGTTCGGTCTCCTCGGTGTCTTTCAAGACACGTCGCCGCAGGCGCCGAGCCCGCGCTTCAGCGCGGGAACACAACTAACCCTGCTAGTCCTGATTCTCGTATTGTGCCCGCACACGGCGTCCGCCCAAGATCCGCCGCCACCGCCTGACACGACCGGCCAACAAGTTCCCGACTCCGTGGCGGTCCCAATCGATACCGTGGTCGCACGCGGTCTCGGCTTGCCGACCCAGCCGTCCCGGTCGTTCCCGTCAGCGGACTCGATCATCAATGCGCTGATGGCGCTTGAAGGCTATGGCGCGACGCGCTACGCGGCAGACAGTCTCACTCTGTACGCTGAGAACTCCGAGATCCGACTCAAGGGCAACTCGTTGGTGGAGCGTGATGGTAGCATACTGGAGGCTGACTCAGTCTCGTTTCTGCAGGACGAGTGCTTGATGATCGCAAGCGGCGACCCAAAGGTGTTTGATGGAGAGACCGTGTTGGTTGGGGTTGGGATGCGGTATGACACGTGTGAGCGAACTGGAATCATCTCGGAAGCCGTGACCAAGTTCGAGCAACAGGGCGTCGACTGGTTTATGCGCGGTGAGCTGGCGGTCGACTCGGCATCGACGCGGATCTACGGCGCCAAGACGAAGGTCACCACCTGTCAGCTCCCGGAACCACACTTCTACTTCTCCGCGTCCAGCGTGAAATGGGTTTCCAACAACGTGATGGTCGCGCGCCCAGCCGTGCTCTACATCAAGG
Source organism: Gemmatimonadales bacterium (assembly GCA_030597435.1). Taxonomy (GTDB): domain Bacteria; phylum Gemmatimonadota; class Gemmatimonadetes; order Gemmatimonadales; family GWC2-71-9. The sequence goes on from JAUVRV010000225.1 coordinate 4,326, forward strand.
ACGTTCCCGTTCTCTGGCTCCCCTTCATATGGCAGGACATGCGCGAGGGGCGGCACAGTGGCATCCTGGTCCCTCGGTTTGGCTTCAGTGAGCTGGTGCGTCCCAACAGTGGCTACCGCCGTCACATCAGCAACATCGGTTACTACTTCGCAATAAGCGACTACCTCGATCTCCAGGCGTCACGCGAGTGGTTTTCGGGGAACTACTTGGCGCTGAACGGTCAAGTGCGATATCGCTGGCTCAATAGGTTCGTGACGGGGAGCCTTGGCATGTCGAGAATCTTCGAGGAGGGTATCGATGGTGGCCCGGGTTCTCGCTCGCTCCGTCTCCAATGGATGCACCAACAGAGCTTCAATCAGCGCACACGCCTGACGGCAAATGTGGACTACGCCACCAGCGCGCGAGTGATCGAGCGGAATTCGGTTGATCCACTCGTGCAGACGGCCACGTTGGGCAGCCGTATCAACTTCAACAAGCAGTTCGACTGGGGCACACTCACCATCGGTGCCAGTCGGTCGCAGGACCTGGCCAACGACGCGGTAACCCAGACGTTACCCAGCGTGAGTCTCTCGCCCGCCCCGATCAACTTTGGTGAATCCATCACGTGGTCACCGTCGTTCTCATATAACCGCAGCCAGTTGTTACACCGGTTCGTGGGCATCCTGAATCCGTCGGTAATAGACGACTTCCCGGTCGACTCCCTATTCTCCGATAGCCGCAACCAGTCGTTGAGGATTGGGACGCCACTCAGGGTCGGACGATGGAACTGGCGTAATGACCTCTCGATCACAGACTTTTATTCCAACGCGCCGTCGAATCCGGTGACGGTCGTCGACCCTGCAGACTCATCGGTGAGCACTGTGTACTACGGCGAGGAGTTCAGTACCCAGATCGACTGGAACACCGGCATCAACCTGCCGATCATCTTCGCATCCACGTGGAAGTTGCAGCCTACCTTGGGAGTTCAGAACATTACGAGCGGTCCGTTCATGATCAGGAATACCAGGACCAACGGTAGGTTTGTCACGCAGGGCAAGCGGCTCTCTTTCGGGGTCTCGCTAGCGCCAGCGGTGTTCGGGTTCTTTCCCGGGTTGGGGCCGATCTCCCGGATCCGTCACTCGATCTCTCCCAGCGTTCGTTGGAACATCGCCCCGGCTTCGGATGTGCCTGAGGAGTACGCCAAGGTCG
>JAUVRV010000351.1 GCA_030597435.1 Gemmatimonadales bacterium
ACCCAAGGCACACTCGAACCCAGTCTCGACATCGGCCAACGGTTGGGGCCTAATGTGTTGGCATCATTGACCTTTAATACCGACTTCGCCGAGACCGAGGTAGACACCAGGCGCACCAACCTGACGCGCTTCTCTCTGTTCTTTCCCGAGAAGCGCACGTTCTTTCTCAAGGGTTCCGACATCTTTGATTTCGGTCTTGGCCTAACATCGGGCCACAGCGTGGACCTGCGGCCGTTTCACTCTCGTCGTATCGGCCTGTTCCAAGGCGAGGCGGTCCCGCTCATGGCAGGAGGCAAAGTGAGCGGCCGGATCGGGAATACGAATTTCGGTGCACTCGCGACCCATACCGGCGAGGTAGACAGCCTGGTGCCTGCCACCAACATGGGGGTGGTCCGAGTCAAGCAGAACGTGCTCGAGCAGTCGTCGGTTGGCGTCATCGCGACCGTGGGGGACCCTCAAGGTCGTCCGGGTGCGTGGACTGCCGGAGTCGACGCCACATTTCAGACCTCCCGACTGTTTGGAGACAAGAACTTCCTGTTCGGCCTCTGGGGGCTTACCACAAACAGGGACGGGCTGACCGGTGACACCAAGTCATTCGGTGGTAAGATCGACTACCCCAACGACACGTGGGACATCGCACTGATCTACAAATGGATCGGCGACGGATTCGATCCATCGTTAGGATTCGTACCGCGTCGAGGCATTCAGAAGTGGACCGGGGGCGTCAATTACAGGCTCCGGCCTGGCTGGTCCTGGCTGCGATGGATGTTGTACGAACTGCAGTCGAGCCTGATACTCGATCTCGACGGCCAGTGGGAGAGCTATCGAGTGTTCACTGCGCCGGTCAACTGGCTGTTCGAGAGCGGTGACAGGTTCGAGTTCAATATCATGCCGGAGGGCGACAGACCGCAGGAGCCATTCCACATCTCTGGTGTCGTGATCGACACGGGCACTTACAACTGGACCCGTTATCGTCTCGAGTTCCAAGCTGCGGCAAAACGCAAGGTGAGTGGACAGGTCTCCTGGTGGTTCGGCGAGTTCTACGATGGCACGCTGCATCAGATCCAAGTGCGAGTGGCAGTGAGGCCTTCGGCGGTCGCGACACTCGAACTGGGTGGAGAGGTGAATGAGGGAAGCCTCCCCTCGGGCGACTTCACGCAAGAACTCGTGAGTATGCGCCTCCGGATCAACTTCTCACCGGACTTGCAGGTCAACAGCTTCGTACAGTACGACAATGAGAGCCGGCTAATGGGCACCAATACTAGGCTGCGATGGACTTTCAGGCCCCAGGGCGATCTGTTCTTCGTGTACAACCACAACATCGCCAACCGGCCCGGCAACTGGGACTGGGATCTGGAATCGAACCAACTGTTGGTGAAGGTTCAGTACGCGTTCCGCATGTAGGTGCCGCGGACGGCCGCGGATGATTGCGGACGAGCGCGGATAACATACGTATGGATGAGGTATGGTGATGACGAAAAAAGAAGACCGTGTCATTCATGATTCATCATTCAACATTCGACATTCTGGTGGCGCTCCCAAACCGGGACGCATATCTCAATTCCTTTGGCCACTCACCTCGTGGTTGGTCACCAATGTCACTGTGACCCTTTTCTGGTTCTACTTTTTTGTGTTGAACCGCACGACGGTCATTGGTAGGCGTAATGTTGGCGAGTCACCCAACACACTTCTGTTGTCGAATCACCAATCGATGGTCGACAGTTTCCTGGTTGGGTTGGCCGCGTTCTATCCCAAGTCCTGGATCAGGCCAGGCCTATTGCCGTGGAACCCCGCCGCAGCTGAGAACTTCTACAGGACACCACTGCTGGCGTGGCTGGCCTACAATTGGAAGTGCATCCCCGTGAGGCGGGGCAGACGCGACTTGCATGCCCTGCACCGCATGACGGAAGAGCTGAAGCGAGGAGTCATGACGCTCTTCCCGGAGGGTACCCGAACCAGAGACGGTTCGGTCGGCAACGGGCGACCGGGAGCCGGGCTCGTGATCCTATCCACTCGCCCGAAAGTGATACCGGTGGCGATTGAGGGCATGAACCAATTACTGCCGATCGGCCGGTACATACCGCGGGTGATGAAGCGGATCTACGTGTACTACGGCACACCCATCGATCTGTCTGAGTTCGCCGGGAGGAAGCGCACCAGGGAGTTGTCGGAGCAGGTCATGGATCGCGTGATGCAAGCAATCCGCGAACAGCACTGCGAACTTCAGATCATGGCGGGAACGAAGACGATTTCACACGCACAATCGCAACGTGAGCCCGAAATGGCGAATGCCGAACAGACAGAAGAAGAGCTAGTTACGCGATGACTCAACCGACGATTCAGTTTCTTGGCGCCGCCGAGACGGTGACCGGTTCTAGACACCTGGTGACTGTGAACGGCCGTCAGGTATTGCTCGACTGTGGCCTGTTCCAAGGGCTCAAGCCTTTGAGGATGCGGAATTGGGAGGCACCCCCGTTCGATCCACCGAAGATCGACGCTGTGGTCCTGAGCCATGCCCACCTGGATCACTCGGGGTACCTGCCGTTGCTGGTGCGGCTGGGGTTCGAAGGACCGATCTACTGTACATCGGCCACACGCGACTTGCTCGCCATTCTGCTGCGGGATTCCGCCTACCTGCAGGAAGAACAGGCGGCCCACGCAAACCGACACAGATACACGCGGCACAAACCGGCCCTGCCGCTCTACACGATGGAAGATGTTGAGAATACGCTGCCGTTGATTCAAGCTCGGTCGTATCGGGAGCCCTTCGTCGTAACCGACGGGATGTCGGCGGTATATCGCTGTGCCGGCCACATCCTGGGGTCGGCCACAGTCGAGCTTCAGGTGGAAGGAGAGGTAAGCCGCAGGATTGTCTTTTCCGGTGACCTCGGTCGCTGGGGCAGGCCGATATTGAAGGATCCGGCGCCGGTTCCGGAGGCCGACGTGGTGCTGGTTGAATCGACCTACGGCAACCGGGAGCATGCCGCGGAGCCGGAGGCCGACCTAGCACGGGTCATCCGCGAGACAGCTCAACGCGGTGCCGCACTCATCGTCCCGGCCTTTGCGGTTGGACGCAGTCAAGAACTGCTGTGGCGGATCCGCGAGTTGGAAGTCGCAGGACGGATCCCGTCGTTGCCGGTGTACGCCGACAGCCCCATGGCGCTCAACGTCACGGATGTCTATCGCCGTCATCCGGAAGAACACGACTTGGAGATGGCGACGCTAATGAACAGCAAAGCGCGCCCGCTGTGCCCCGAGCTGTTCCAAACCGCCCGCACATCGGTCGAGTCCCGGGCACTGAACGAAATCAAGGGCCCGGTGATCATCATCTCGGCCAGTGGCATGGCATCGGGCGGACGCGTGCTGCACCATCTGAAGCGCCGCCTACCCGACAAGCGGACAACAGTACTGCTATGTGGCTACCAGGCAGCCGGTACTCGCGGCCGCACGTTGCAGGAGGGAGCCAAGAAGGTCCGAATCCACGGCAAGGATGTTACCGTACGGGCCCGTATCGAGACCCTGCATGGGCTGTCGGCCCACGCAGATTGGAAGGAACTGATCGTCTGGCTCTCCCAGTTCGAACGCCCGCCCAAGAAGACCTTCGCTGTTCATGGGGAGGCCTCTGCATCTGAGGCTCTCGTGGACGCGATCCGCGAGCATCTGGGGTGGCAGGCGAGTGTGGCGGTGGACGGGGCCAGGGTGGAGGTGTAGCTGACGGGGGAAGGGGGAAGGGGGTTTCAGATCGCCGTCACGCAGTTGACCGATTGTAGCCATCCCCGTAGCTGATTACAATCAATATGAGCCTCATTCTCCCTACCAAGGTCGGT
>JAUVRV010000395.1 GCA_030597435.1 Gemmatimonadales bacterium
ACGACCGTGACCTCGGCCCCAAACCGGCGGAACATCTGGCCGAACTCCAAGCCGATGAACCCGCCACCCAGCACGACCAAATGCGATGGAACCGCATCCAGCTCCATGATCGACGTGGAATCGAGATACGGTACGTCGGTAAGCCCGGCGAGGTCGGGAATCCGTGGACGCGCGCCAGTATCGATGACGATGGTGTCGGCCTCGAGCACCCGCTCGCCACCGTCCGCGAGCGCGACAGTCACCACCTTGGGACCCGTGAACCGGGCCTCGCCCATGATCAGGTCCAGCTTCTCCCACCGTTCGAGCCCCTTGCGGCTGCCACCGCGAAAACTCTCGACGATGTCCCGTTTCCGCCGCCGCACGACCACCTGGTCCACGGTGACGTCATCGACACACACCCCGTAGTCGGCAGCCCGCCGCGCCAGGTAAGCGACACGGGCGCTCGCCACCATGGTCTTCGTCGGCGTGCACCCCTCGTTGATGCAGCTTCCACCCACGTGTTTCCGCTCGACAATGGCTGTCCGCCGACCGGACGCCGCCAGCTTGCCTGCGAGTGGTCCCCCACCCTGCCCGGCCCCAATGACAATGGTGTCGTAGTGCTTCAACGGCATTCACTCACTCCAATAATTCATGTAACGTTGTGGCCTTCTCGATACGCGGAAATCACTCGCCCTCCAACTGCTCCCAATGTCGTCGTAGTACGTGCAACGATAACAGCGACTCACGCACTAGTTGTACGGCGCTGTAGCCCAGGGCGAGCACGCCCAGAACAGTAAGCCCTTGAACGAACCAAACCGATTCCGCCAGCAACAGGCTCGCAAGCCCGCCCACCATACTCCCCAGAGCGAGTGACGCCACGGAAGTGTACAGGCCAACAAGTGCATTGCGGAACAGTATCGCCCTATGCATCAAAGACCTCGCGTGGAGATCTTCGCGCCGGACCTTCTCAGCCACCAGATGATGAAACTCTTGATGGATCTGGCCGTACCGGGCAGACGTCGACAGAACGAGCAACGCCACACCGGGCAGAAGCACCAATGGAGTCAACCACGCACCTGTGTCCACAGAAGTCTCCTATCTCGTGATGCTTCGGAGAGGCCCACCGGAGTCGCCACGCACTCGATCAGCTCGTGAGTTCGAAGCGCCTCCGATTACTGGCCGTGCATTTGTTGAGGAGTGGAATCTAATTGGGGAGAGCGGTCATCCTCGCAGGAAGACCCACTCTCCCCTTTCGACCAAATGGCTCCGCGCCTCGCGTCAGGAGACGGTAACCGTGACTGGTTGGAGGCTCCTCTGGCGCAGCCACACGTAGCTGGTGCCCAGAATTACGCCGTACATGATGTGGCCAACCAGGCTGGGGAGCATCGACTGGGCGGCGGCAAGACTCCAGTTCGCGCCGAATCCCATACCCATGAACAGTGGCATGAGAGTGAGCGGTCCGAGCAACCACCAGGCGATCCCGTACGCCATACCGGTCGTTATCCCCGATCCGAATCCATGCGCCGAGCGGCCGAAGACCACGACAAAGCCCAGTCCGATGATTGCGCTGTTCACCATGTGAACGGCGAATCCGACGAGTGCTGACGGTTGCCCCACCATCTGGCCGATCATGGGTAGCATCCCCATCATTCCCATCATCATCCCAAACACCGCGCCGCCCAGCAGGCCGCCGTAGACTCCCAGCTTGAGGTTTCTCGCATTCATGTCAGTTTCCCCTTCTATTGAGTTTCTATCGTGGGGAAACACCGGACGGCGTTCCCCGCTTCTGATAAGTGAGTGTCGTGAGGCCGCGATTCCTTACAGTTGCGGTTCGACACAAGCCAAGGTGGTTTCTGACAGTGACTTACGAGGACCAGGCGAGCGAACGGGAGCAGCCGGGCTTGGCCGAACGGGTGAGGCAACGAGACCCCGATGCGTTGCGTGAGGTAGTACGGCGGTACCTGCCACAGGTGCTGCGGACGGCCCGGGCAGCCGGATTCGACAGCCACCGTGCCGAGGATGTTGCTCAATCCACCTTCGCGACCTTCATCGAGGCCGCACATAAGTTCGAGGGTCGATCGCAGGTCAGAACCTGGCTTTTCGGTATCCTCTATAAGAAGATCGCGGAGGCGCGCCGTGACTCACGCCGACACGATGACGTGGACGACATCGACCAGGTGTTCGAGGCGCGTTTCAACACCGATGGAAGCTGGCTGCGGCCACCACGACCCATCGACGCGGCACTGCATGACAAGGAGATCCGTGAGCGCATAGAGGACTGCCTGGACCAGGTACCCTCGAACCAGCGCATGGCTTTCGTGTTGCGTGAGGTCGAGGGTATCGAGACTGAGGAGATTTGTAAGATCCTGGAGGTTACGCGCACTAACCTAGGAGTCCTGTTTCATCGAGTACGCAACCGCCTTCGGGAGTGTCTGGAGGCGAAAGGAATAGAGGGAGCCACCTGATGCTCACATGCAAGGAAGTTGCACGCCTGCTATCAACGGACACAGCCGTCGATGGGACACCATCGGATCGGCTCCGGGTCAAGCTGCACCTGCTGTTCTGTAAGCACTGCCGCGGCTACGCCGCGCAACTGCGGACCGTTGGCCCCGCCGGACGCGAAATCTGGAGTGAGTGCACGGGAGAGCAGAAGGCGCTGGACCGGTTGGAGGACGCGATTCTGCAGCAGATCGAGAGACCGGTTGGGTCGAACGCAGGTGACCCGTAGGCGCAAGGCTTAGGTCAACTCTTCCAACGAGGACCCATGAAATCACGTACCAAGCACCTCAAGTTCCACGTACCTGAGCGGCGAGCGTTCATCAACATCACACGAGAAGTCCGCGACGAGGTCAGAGCCAGCGGTGTGCAAGAAGGTCTCTGCCTGGTGAACGCCATGCACATCACGGCGAGCGTGTTCATCAACGACGATGAGCGTGGGTTACACGAAGACTACGAGCGGTGGTTGGAATGGTTGGCACCGTTCGATCCCAGCCCTGACCGGTATCATCACAACCGAACGGGCGAGGACAACGCCGACGCCCACCACAAGCGTCAGATCATGGGTCGAGAGGTGGTTGTCGCCATCACCAATGGCGATCTCGACTTCGGCCCCTGGGAGCAAATCTTCTACGGCGAGTTCGACGGTGGCCGTAGCAAGCGAGTCATGATCAAAATCATCGGGGAGTGACCGGGCCCGACTCCAGTTACTCTAACTAGTTGAGCGTTGCCTGGAGCCAGCCCGTATCTTTTAGCGTTGATCCGC
>JAUVRV010000006.1 GCA_030597435.1 Gemmatimonadales bacterium
AATGAGCCAAACGGCATCTAAGATCACGTGTCCCAAATGCGGCAAGACGGCATCGGGTGAGTTCTGCACCCACTGCGGTGCACCGCTGTCAGACGGCACCTGCCCAAAGTGCAATTCATCTATGTCACCCGGTGCGAGCTTCTGCCACGTCTGCGGGGCATCCGCGAGTGGAGCCGTGACTGCCAAGTCACGGGGCAACGGTACGTTTCCGCTGCCATGGGCAGTGGTCCTCGGGTCCGTGGTCATCGTCGTCATTGTGCTTGCTGTCCGGTTCACATCGCCAGCCCAGCCTGCGCAATCGACCGCGTCATCGCAAGGGTCTGCACCTTCAGGTGCCCCTGACATAAGCACCATGACCCCGCGCCAACAAGCCGACCGGCTATTTGACATGATAATGGCGGCGGCCGAAGCGGGTGATACGGGTCGGGTCGCGTTCCATACCGACATGGCGATTCAGGCCTACTCCATGCTCGGTGACCTCGACGGTGACGCGCGGTACCACGTGGGACTGATCCACGTCGTACGCGGGGAAACCGATGAGGCTTTGGCAGAGGCCGACGCCATGGACGCCACAGTTCCCGGCCACCTCCTGGCCCATTTGCTGAGAGGCGCTGCCGCGAGAGCCAGCGGTGATGCAGCTTCACTGCAAGACATCTATCGCGAATTCCTGGGCGACTACGAGCGCGAGATCGCCATCGCCCGACCCGAGTACGAGATGCACCAGAATTCTATCGAATCCTTCCTGACTGAGGCCCGCTCTGCCGGAGCATCTGGGAACTGATGCCTATTATTCACCTGGCGCACAGTCCGGATTCGGACGACGCCTTCATGTTCTACGCCCTTGCGGCCAAAAAGATTCCCACCGGGGATCGCGAATACGTCCATGAATTGGCGGATATCGAGTCGCTCAACCGACGGGCCATGAACGGTGAACTCGATGTGACCGCTGTCTCGATACACGCCTACGCCTATTTGGCCGATACGTATGCGCTGCTCTCTCATGGCTCGTCCATGGGTGACCGGTACGGGCCCAGGGTTGTGTCACGGCAGCCGGCACCGGAGGACGCCAACACCGCGCTCGGCGGTAAGTCCGTAGCTCTCCCGGGCGAAATGACAACCGCGGCTCTGGCTTTCAGGCTGTTCCAGCCGGACTTCCTGCCCGTGATCATGCCGTTCGACACGATCGAGGCAGCGGTCTCTGACGGCACAGTGGACGCAGGCGTGTTGATCCACGAGGGGCAACTCACCTACCGGGACAGCGGCCTCCACCTGTGGCTTGACCTGGGTGAGTGGTGGTTCAGCGAGACAGGTCTACCACTGCCACTTGGCGGGAACGCCATTCGGCGTGATCTGGGTGAGGCGCTGATCAGCGAAGTGTCTCGCGATCTGAGGGCAAGCATCGTGTACGGATTGGACCATCGCGCTGAGGCACTGGAGCACGCCATGCAATACGCGGGCGACCTGGACACGGCAAAGGCCGACGAGTTCATAGGCATGTACGTGAATGACTATACGGTTGACTACGGTGAGAAGGGACGTCTCGCGGTCCGCGAGCTGATGGACAGAGGAGTTGCCGCCGGGATCATACCACAGCCGGTGACCGTCACATTCGTGGACGATGGCAGCGCTCCTTGAATGCGGCCGTGGACCACGTTGCCATGGCGACACAGGTGATTATTGTTTCATCAGGTTATGCCGATAATGGGTATGGCTGCTCAGCGCACAACGTGATGGACCGGCAATTTGGTGGAGGAAACACCCAATGAGCGGACCGGGCATGGTCGAACAACCCGTTAGGGTACTCGTAGTCGACGACGCCGACGCGCTTCGCAATGCCCTCGTGCGTTTCCTCTCCAACCAGGGCTACTCGGTGAGTTCAGCCAGTACCGGCCAGCAGGCCCTGGACCTGGTAGGCGAAGAGGGGTTCGACCTCATGCTGCTAGACATCCGCATGCCAGGCATGAGCGGCATCGACGTAGTCCCAGAGGCACTTCACCAGGACCCCGACCTGGCTATCCTCATGCTCAGCGCCCTATCGGACGCAACCAGTGCGGCCATATGCATGCAGCGGGGAGCCATTGACTACCTCACGAAGCCGATTGAGCTGAATGACCTGAGCAAGGCGATCAACCGTGCTCTGCGGAGACGAGATACGTTGATGCAGGGCCGCGAAATCTCAGCCTGGCTCAAGGAAGAGGTGCAAAGACGCACCCAAGAGATCGAGCGGGAACGTCAGAAGCAACAGCAACTCACGGTCGCCACGTTGGAAGCGTTGGTGAACGCACTAGAGGCAAAACACCCATGGCTGAGCGGTCACTCAGCACGGGTGGCGGCATTCGCGGCCACCGTCGCTCATCACATGCAGCTGTCAGACGACGAGATCGAGAACATTCGCATGGCGGGGCGACTGCACGACCTGGGCAAGATTGGTATCCGCGACTCGGTGCTGAACAAACAGGGAAAACTGTCCGAGGATGAATACGAACACGTCAAGCAGCATGTGTTGATTGGCTCTCAGATTCTTGCACCCCTGGAGCATCTCGGCGAGATCGTCTCCTTCGTACGTAGCCACCACGAGCACTGGGACGGGGCCGGCTACCCCGACGGACTCGAGCGAGATGACATTCCCATGGGTGCCCGTATCATCTGCGCCGCCGAGCTATACGATGCTCTCACCACGTCCAGACCCTACCAAGAGAAACTCTCGCCGGATCAGGCGGTCGAGCGGATCAGGTCATGTAGTGGGGACGTGTTGGACCCCTCGGTCGTGGATGCGGTGACCGCGTCAGTCGAAGCGCGTAGGACCCTCGTCTTCATTGAAGAAGACGGTATCCCTTCTAACTGAACCCCGGCGAGCAGCCTGGGTCCTACTGCTGTTAGCTGCGGCTTGCACACCGCCGCCCCGTTGGATTGCGATCGGGGGCGGAGAGAACCCGCAGATCCTGCTACTGAATCACGACCTCTCCGTGGCCGATACCGTATCATTGCCGGCAACGGAGTTCAGTAACACCGGGCTACATTCCGTTCGGATTGGCCGCGACGGTGTGTCATTCTATGTGGCTGACCTTGGTGGGCCGGGCACCGGTCGGATTAGCAAGATTCGACGGTCGGACGGTCAGTTACTCGACAGCTGGCATCTGCCCCGTGGTGCCATCATCCAGCTCACCGTACTACTGGACTCACCAACCCTCGTGGTTACCGCGAGCGCAGTGGGTGACACCCGTCCCGGCTCGATTTACTACCTCTCGACGGACCTGCTGACAGAAGAATCCCGATTCGAACCCTGTACCGGCAATCCACGCGGATTCGCGATCCTGCAAGAGATCGGCAGAGGCTACACCCGGTGCAACGATGATGGAGAGCCGGTGGTGGACCTCGATCTAGCACAACGAAGGATCGTAAGGACCGTCACACTCGACCGTGGCGCAGGATCTGACGGCGCTTCCCGCTGTGGCCCTGGCGGCATCGCCCTGTCACGGACCGGGGGAATCCTCTTGGCGCCGTGCAGCCTGTCAGGTCAGTTGCTGTACTTGGACAGGCTGACACTCGAAGTCCTGGACTCAGTGATGATCGGCACCGGTGCATCTCAGATCGCCGTCTCACCCCGCGGTTCCCAGGCGTTAGTGACGATCCCAGACTCGAACGCCGTCGCCATCGTCGACCTCCGGAAACGGTCGGTAAGTGCCAGGGTTCAGCTCCCCGACAGGCCCGTGGCCATTGTCGTAAGTGGTGACGGCAAAAGTGGTTACGTCCTGACAGCGGGACATTCGGCGACTGTGGTGCTGCTCGACCTGCGGCGGAACCTGATTCAGGGCACAGCGGCGGTGCCAACTGGCTCCACCAGTTTGTCCGTCTGGCCTGGCAAGCGGAGTCCTTCCATGAGGTGGAGGTAGGCCCGGTGGCCCGGGAGCGGGAATTCTCGTCGACGGGGCCGCATCGGCCAAGCTCAGATACGTTGCCGTCTAGACAAAACAAGCCCGGGGCCAAAGGCACCCGGGCTGTTGGGCCGGGCGACGCCGCCGTCGAACGCCGCGCGCGACCGTTTTCTCTCAGGAGAAGCTAGGCTCCTCCCTCTCCCTCTGGTTATAACAGCAGACCCACTGATTTGGTTCCAACCTCTTTTCAGCGCCTCAGTCGACCCAGCCTGGATATGGTGAGTGACTCAGCAACAGCACCCCTCTGCAGCACTATTGTGGTGTTGGCGGCTCCCAGCCCGATGCCGGTGGGATAGAGACGGATGACATTTCTAGACACCTGCAGCGAGACACCGTACGTGGCAGGCCCACTCATGTGAACGACGACCGAGTCGGGCTCACCCTCGGCTATGGCGATGAGCGAGTCCGGAGTGATGCTGATACGGACCCTCGACGACCGGTACACCGCACCCATCCGCGCGACATTATAAAAGGAGTGGAACTCCTGCACTGATCGCATGACGGCAAGCCTGTCCATCCACCCGGCGACCCTCGGCGTTGCCAGAGCGGCCAGTAATCCCACGATTGCCACCACAATGACGATCTCGATGAGCGTGAATCCTCTTTGCACGTGGCAAAGCTAACGCGCAAACCGCACCCCTTCATACTCCGAAAAACGCCGAAACACACCAAAAAACGCCTATGGCACGGCGGCATACCTTGTGCTGCCATAGTCATAGTTGCTCTTGCCGGAGCCCTGCAGGAGCGGCATACTAAGCTTACGAATCTCACCAGGATCGAGGTAAGCACGTGATTCCGACTTGCGACAATTCCCATTACGAGAACTCGAGCTTGCACGAGCCTTTTCTGGAACGGGCCGCTGACACTGAAGCACAGGAAGCCGGTAACAATGGATTGGGCGCTTTCTTGACGTTGCGCTTGATCGACCAGTTCAGTGCAGATCGAGAGAAAATTCACCGAGAGGCGACGGCCTACCAGACGACAGCGACCGGTGAGTTCCTGAACGACATCTACCCTCAGACTCCGGAGGTGACACACCTCCGTGAACTGGTGCGTGTTGCGGGGACCGCCTTGGACACCAACGATCGGCGCTTGCTGCTGCCGCCTATGCTGGCGTTTGCGTTTTGGCTCGAGCAAGAACTCCGGCTGGCCGAAGCTCTGGACGTTCTGAACACCGCGCTCCGGCTGAGCGACGGGCGCGATGGCGAGGAAGAGGTCGCGGCGTATCTGCAGTACGCTCGCGTACTCAGAATGCAGGGTGACTTCGAAGACGCTCGCGAATCATACGCGCGCAGCGGCGACATCGCGGCAAGGATCGGAGACGAGCATTCTGTATTGCTGAGTCAAATCGGAAACGGAGTGGTGTTGCAGAAGGTCGGTAACCTACCCGAGTCTGAAAGAGTCTTGCGGGAAGTCATCAAGGGGGCTCAGCGCGTTGGGGATCGTGACGCAGAGGCCAGGGCACACCATGACCTTGGCGGTACGCTCTACTTCGGAGGTCGTGCAAGAGATGCAATTCCGTTGGCGTACAGAGCCTTCGAATTACATCAGAGCCCCCTCAGGCGCGCACGCGCGTTGAGCGATACGGGCTCGATGTTGAAGGAGATCGGTCGCTACACAGCGGCCGGGCATGCCTTTGCGATCGTCTTGTCGAATCACCCAGCCCCAGAGGTAAGGGCGCATACCGTACTCGAGTTGCTTGAGTTGAGTGCACAAATCGGGGACCGGCTTTCATTTGAGCGTTGGCGCCAGGAACTGGTGCAACAGGGAGGCGACTTGACCCCCGATCAACAGATCGACCTCGAGATCAAGTTGGGCTCGGGTTTCGCGTTGTTTGGACAATTGGACCGCGCGGACAAGCATCTGTCGGGTGCCGTGGCGCTGGCTGAGAGCTACGGCATGGGCGAGAGGCTCTTCTTCGCCGAGAAGAAGCTGAACGACCTGAGGGAGAACCGTACCGCTGAGGTTGACAGCACAGTGCTCCCTTCAGGCCAGCAGGACGAATCCGGCGTGCAGGACACGATCACGCGTTTGGAGGTACTGGTAGCCGATGTGGTCGGCTAAGCCGCTGACGCGAAAGTGGCGGCTCTCAGGTACCGGACCCCTGAATGCTTGCCTCAAGACAGGTGCCTGATCCCTGAATGGAGCAATCGCCACGCGGTGACGTTATGTCCGAGCAGGCGGCAACACTGAGGCCGAAGGATGCGAGGAGCACTATAGCGAGTAGACGGGCGCGACGAGACATTGAGTCCTCCAGAGGTTTGTGACAATGGTCGATTACGGCTTCACCAACCAAAAATCGGGTGCCGTCCCGATGTTCGTTAGTGCGTTATTGGGACTTCATACGTCGTTTTTGGGACATTCGTGCTAGTTTTGGCCGCTGAACGGAGAGAGTTGGCCGTCAGGCTGCAACGGGCCGCTCGACACAGGTTCGAGTTTCATACTGTAAACACCTGGGAAGCGGCGGTCGACGCCATTCTGCGCCAGCCTTTGGAGATCGCCGTGGCCGGCCCCGGACTTTCGGGAGAAATTCGGGCGCAGGAGATCGAACGGATCAAAGTGCTGTTCCCGTCTCTACCGTTGATCCTCTACACCACCCTATCCCCCGACCTCGCCCCCACGCTGTTACGCCTGGGGCAGGTTGGCATCGGGCAGGTAGTGATTGCGCAACATGACGATCACCCCAACCGGCTGCGGGAGTTGCTCGTGGCCGAAACAGCTCACGCCGCCTCACACAAGCTGATAGAAGCCATGGGTGATTTGCTGGCCGAATGCCCGGGAGAACTTCGCTGGGCGATCGAGACAATGATACGCGAACCGTCTGCAGTGCAATCGGTTCAGGAATTGGCATTCCGGGCCCGCATGGACCGGCGGACGTGCCTGAGATGGTTTGCCCGAGCCCACTTACCACCCCCCAGTGTCGTTTTGACGGTGCTACGCGCAGTCTACGCGCACCGTCTGCTGCAAGACCCCGGTTACACGGTCGAGGACGTGGCCGCAAAACTGGGCTATCAGCAAACGCGCACCTTCGCTCAGAATGTCAAAGAGGTTCTGGGCATGTCACCTGGGGAGCTGAGAGTGGCACTCAGCCCCGACGAGGTCGTTGCCATCGTGCGCGAACGGTATTTCAATGAGAAAGGTGAGGCCCTGGCAGACGCGTCATGACCAAGAGCCAATCGATTCTGGTAGTTGACAACTACCCCAACGTCCGCGAAGTGCTCGGCGTGGCCCTCAAGCGCTGGGGGTACGACGTGCAATTGGCGGCGTCCGGCGAAGAGGCCTGCGAGATCCTGCGTCACATCAGCGTCGATGCCGTTCTGATGGACCTGCGGATGCCGGCGATGTCGGGACAGACGCTGTACCACATCATCCTGAGTCAATGGCCCGAGCTGCGATTCCGGGTGATTGTGATGACTGCAGACCCGGACGCACCGGACCACGAGCCTTGGCTGCGACTGTACCGTCTCCCCGTGGTGTCCAAGCCGTTCACGCTGGACGAGGTCGCCTCACTGCTCGAAGCAGTCACCGCAGGAGGTCCCCGCGAGGCAAACGGGGAGATTTGATGACAGCGGCCGGGGTACGTTCCAACGATCCGCTAACCACTCTACGCGAATACCGCCAGCTTGCACCCTGGAATCTTCGTGACCTGGCCACCGTGGCCGGGGCGATTCTCGACACTTCTGGCATCCGTCCGATCAACGCCGTTGCAACCGCACGTCCCAACGAACGGACAATCCGATTCTACGTGACCCGCGGGTTGGTGACGCCGCCGGACGGACGTGGCACCGCGGCAACCTACACGTATCGTCACCTACTTCAGGTGCTGAGTATCAAGCTGCGACAGATGGAGGGCGCGACGCTGCAGGACATCGGCGTTGGCTTACAGGAGGTAACGGGTGATGTCCTGGAGCGGCGAGTAGCGGCAACACTGGGATCAGACCTACCAAACCCGCGACACCTCCCGCTCACGAGCCAGGACCGACCGGCCTGGGGTCGATCTGGCCGGGCACTCCGAGCATGGCTTGCTGATGACCTCGACAGCAGCGACGAATCCACAACCGATCAGAGTGGCGGCGTTACTTGGCGTCGTATACAGATTTCGCGGGGTGTTGAACTCCACATCAACAACACCCACCCACTGGTAACCCTTGGAGATCGGGACGGAGACATCGCAGACGCCGTCCGGCTTGCGGTAGCGCGCGTCCTGGGACAGGATCCGGCCAACCGGGCAGCTCCGAAACCGGAATCAAGGACGTAGCACAAACTCGACCCGAGGATCGGGTCTGCCGTCTACTTTCAGTGAACCGGCCCGCGCATCATGTTGGCCCCGTCGTTTCGTTCAACTTTGGGAGTGAAGCCGATGTTCATGACTTGGGTGTTCCTGGCACTGATCGTGGGTGCCATCGTCTGGGCCGTTTCAGCCTACAACAAGCTGATTGCGCTCAAGGGCGAGACGATCAACGCTTGGAAGCAGATCGATGTTCAACTCAAACGCCGTCACGATCTCATCCCGAACCTGGTCGAGGCGGTCAAGGGTGCCATGGAGTTCGAGCGCGGGACGCTCGAGGAAGTGATTCAGGCACGTAACCAGGCAGTCAAGATCCAGGCTGACACCCTTCCCACGGGCGGCGTCAAACAACTTGCCGCCGCCGAGGCTGCATTGAGTTCCGCCTTGGGTCGCCTCAACGTGGTAGTGGAGCGTTACCCGGACCTGAAGGCAACCAGCAACGTGGGTCAACTACAAGAGGAACTCACGTCCACCGAAAACCGGGTCTCCTTCGCACGGCAACTGTATAACGACACCGCGACCACCTACAACGTCAAGCAGCAGCAGTTTCCCTGGAACATGATTGCTGGATTTGCCAAGGCTGAGACCGTCGAACTGTGGGAAATCACCGACGAGAAGGAACGCGAGGTCCCCAAGGTTGATCTGTCGATGAAACCCAAGCAGTGAGCGACGCCAACCTATTCGAGCAACAAAGGGCGAACCGCCGTCGCTCCGCGATCTTGGTAACAGTATTCCTGCTCTTCTTTGCGTGGATCGGGTTTGGCGGAGACCTGATATTCTACCTGCAAACAACTGGCGTTCCCGATGAGGCGTCGCGTGACAGCTACCGCCACGTGATCCCGTGGTTCGGCATCTGCGCCACCCTATTGGCCGCCGCGATGGCCTGGTGGGGATGGAAACGAGGTTCCAAGGAGATCCTGTGGGCTACCGGTGCATGGGAACTCATCGAGCCATCTCGCCCCGCGGAGAATGTTCTGGTCAACGTGGTCGAGGAGATGGCCATAGCATCGGGACTTCCGCGGCCTACCATCTGGATCGTGCCCGACAAGGATCCCAACGCATTCGCCACTGGCACCGATGTCGCCGAGGCGCACGTCGCGGTTACTGAAGGTCTGTTGGATGCGCTGACCAGGGACGAACTGCAAGGTGTCATCGCACACGAGATGGCGCACGTCAGAAACTACGACGTTAAGCTCATGACCTTGCTGGCTGCCTTGGTGGGGGTCATGGCACTCATAGCAGACGGTACGCGACGGTTCATATGGTACGGTGGTGGGCGCAGACGCGGTGGTGGTGGTGGTGGCAAGAAAGGGGGCGGTGGCGCTCTCGTGGCCATCCTCCTGATCGCCTGGGTATTCAGCATTCTCCTGGCGCCGATCGTGTCACGTGTGCTGGCGCTAGGTGTGAGTCGCAAGCGAGAGTTCCTGGCCGACGCCACAGCGGCTCAATTCACGCGCAACCCAGCCGCACTCGCATCGGCGTTGCGCAAGGTCGAGGACGCGAGCGGACCCACCAAGTCCATCAAACAAGGAACGGCGCATCTCTGCATCGCAGATCCCATTGGGCGGCGTTTGACTCATAAGGAGGGCCGCATCGCCAACCTCCTGGCGACACACCCACCGATGGCCGTCCGCATCGCGCGACTCAAAGCGATGGCATATCAATACGACAAGACGGGCAAGATTCCGGAGGCTGTCTGACTCTTACGGTTGGCGACTGGATTCTGCTGGGTATCGCGACTGTCCTCACCGGCGGCCTCACTCTCTGGACAATACGACGCACTCGCAGATGGATCCGCAGGCGACTGCACCGCGCGGTCCTCAAGGCGGTTCACCGATTCCAGGTTCGCCTCGACCGTTACAAGCTCGTTAGCAAGCCCGTCATTCGTGAGGCGTTACTGCACGATCCAACCGTACAGGCGGCGATACGGGCTCACTGCAATCGTCACGGAGTGAGCGAGGCTGAAACGCAGCGCCAAGTAGAACTGTACGTCGATGAAATCGTGCCGTTCTTTGACGTTCTCTCCTACTACAAGCTGGGATACAACATCGCCCGCTTACTGTCGGTCCTGCTGTACCGCGTGACTTCCGAGTACCAAGATCGCGGATCCCTCAATGCGATCCCCCGTGGAGACGTGGTTCTCTACTTGATGAACCACAGATCGAACGCGGACTACGTGATCGTAGCTTACGTTTTGGCCCACGGTGTGAGCACCAGCTATGCGGTGGGCGAGTGGGCCCGAGTGTGGCCGCTCGAGTTTGTGTTCAAGTCATTTGGAGCATACTTCGTGCGCCGCGGATTCCGAGAACAACTCTACCACACAGTGCTCGAACGATATGTCCAGCTGATCACCAGCAACGGAGTGACCCAGGGGATCTTCCTCGAGGGAGGTTTGACAAAGAACGGTGTGTTCCGATCGCCCAAGGTCGGTCTCCTCGACTACATCGCGCGAACCATTCTCGATCCCGCCTTTGATCGTGATATCTGGCTCGTACCGGTCGCGATCAACTACGACCGGGTGCTCGAGGATCGCACCCTGATTCGGGAACTGATCGACGAAGACGACCGTCCCGGGCGACTGCGTCAGATGCTTTCCGTTAGCCACTACCTGCTCTCCAACATCCTGCGACTCCTCACAGGGCGGTTGAAACGCTACGGTCGAGTAGCGGTGAACTTCGGTTCGCCGGTATCACTCAGGCAATGGAGCGCCGACAATCCTCAAGCGCTGTCGCTCCCCAAGCAGGAGAGACTGAACCAACTGCACGGCCTGGCCGACGAGATCATGAACCGCATTGCGGCGATCATGCCGGTGACGCCGGTCCCGCTCGTGTCGGCCGCGTTGCTCTCCTTTGGGGAAACGATGGTAAGGCGTTCCGATCTGTTGGACCGGATCGATGAGTACCGCGATCACTTGATCGCGACCGGCGCGAAACTGGTACGTGAGGAACGGGGCGCGGATGCTATACTCGAGCGGGCCTGGAGGATGTTGAGGATGCGTCGCTTGGTCGTGAAGGAGGTTGACAGCTTCGTGGTGCTACCCAAACAACGGCCACTGCTGGAGTACTACGCCAACTCGATCGTGCATCTGTTACCGGAGCAACCCATGCGTAGACAGATGCACCCAGCGCACGAGGACGATCGAGATCTGCCAGGGTTGAGAGAGCGGAAGAGGCAGGAGGGACAGGGGAAGCCGGGGAACCTACCTTGACCGTTCCACTGCCCCCACTGCCCCCCAACCCGTAGCTTCAAGTATGCCCCCAATCCATATCCCATCCCTCGACATTGGCGATCGGATCGAAGACACCTTTCTGGTGCTCGAGATCGAAACCAGATCGCTCGAGTCTGGTGATCCGTACACGTTTCTCAAACTGGGCAACAGTACGGGAGCGCTATCGACCGAGCCGTTCTGGCCCGCGCGACAACATGAAATCGCGGGTGTGCACAGGGGCCACCCAGTGCAGCTCGTCGGCGAGGTTGCAAGCTACAAGCAAAAGAAACAGATCAAGGTCAAATCGATACGGGTGATTCCGCGGGAGAGCGTCGATCTCACGCAACTGCTTCCTACGGTGGGTCCCGTTGAACGCTACTGGGAGACAGTCGACGGCTGGCGCAATGCAATCGAGAAACCCCGACTCAAGCGGGTGCTCGATCTCTTCTTCGAAGACGACGACTTCAGACGCCAGTTCGAGCAGTGCCCGGCGAGCATCCGTGGGCATCATGCAAGACTCGGCGGATTACTCCAGCACACCACCGAGGTTGCAGCCATCGCACGGGCAGTTGCCCGAGCATCAGGTGCCGACCTGGACGTTGTTCTCGCCGGGGTGTTGTTACACGACATCGGCAAGCTCGAGAGTTACGGTTGGAACGGAATTTTCGAATACACACGTGCCGGTTCGTTGCTGGGACACGTTGCAATTGGCGCCCTGATGTTGGACCGGAGGCTCGACGAAGAAGAGGACCCTCCGTGTACCGACGAAGAACGCGAAGTCTTGCTGCACCTGATACTGTCGCACCACGGGAAGCTCGAGTTCGGGAGCCCTGTGAGTCCGATGACCCTCGAAGCGGAAGCGCTCCATTGGGCCGACAATGCGAGCGCAAAGACGGCGAGCCTGACGGATGTGCTGGCAGACCCAGAGAACTTTCCCGAGGGGCCGGTCTCGAAGCCGAGTTGGCAACTCGACCGCAGACGCGTGTACCAACAGAGCTGCGATTGGGGATCCGTGGACCCCGAAGGGTAGGCCGTGAGCTACCGTTTCCTACCCCACACCGCCGACCTGATAGTAGAGATCAAGGGAGCGAGCCTAGCCGACGTTTTCCACGATGCGACCGCGGTCGTTCGTGATCTCATTGTCGGAGACGGGTCCGTAGCGGCAACCGAGTCACACTCCGTCACACTCGAAGCGCAGTCCCCGGACGAACTCTTGATCCGCTTCGTGCGCGAACTGCTCACCTGGTTCCAGCTAGACACGTTCGTGCCGGCCCAGTTGGAAATCGCACAGCTGGCACCGTCAAGAATGGTTGCCACGATACGAGGAGAACCGTTCGACGACAGCAAACACGAACCACAGCCCGAGGTCAAAGCGGCAACACGACACAACCTCTCCGTAGAAGAAACGGATGCCGGCTGGCGCGCGGTAATGGTGCTGGACCTATAGATGTATGGACGCGTAGCGTCGGATGTGCGGCATAGTCGCTGAGACCGTGACCCACCAGCATATTTCAGACAATGTCCTCTAGATCGTCCATCAAGGTTAGTCGAATCGACGCCTACCGCTGGCGGGTGGAGCGTACCGGCCAGATGAATACCCATGGGCTCATCTTTGCCGATTCCGAGCTGATGCGCGATTTGGAGGGAGACCAGTGCATCCAGCAAGTGGTCAACGTTGCACACCTACCCGGGATCGTGGGCCCGTCGATCGCGATGCCGGACATACACTGGGGCTACGGGTTTCCCATAGGTGGAGTGGCCGCGTTCGACGAAGACGAAGGAGTCATATCGCCTGGTGGCGTCGGTTATGACATCAACTGTGGTGTTCGTCTCTTGAGCACACCGATCACGATTGATGAATTGCGGCCGAGGCTCAAGTCGCTAGCGGACACGCTATACAGCACCATTCCGTCCGGTGTCGGATCTTCCAGGTCGGACCTCAAGCTCTCGAGGCCAGAACTCGACCGAGTTCTGGAGCGGGGGGCCGAGTGGGCAGTGGCGCGGGGGTTTGGAACGGAGAGGGATCTCGAGTGCATTGAAGCGGGCGGACGATTGGATGCGGACCCTGACTGTGTGAGTAACCGAGCCAAGGAGCGTGGCCGCAATCAGGTCGGCACGGTGGGTAGTGGGAACCACTTCGTTGAAGTCGGATACGTTGATGAGGTATACCGGGTCGATGCCGCGCAACGTCTTGGTCTCTCGCAAGGGAGCGTGACTGTTTTCATCCACTCCGGATCGCGCGGATTAGGGTACCAGGTGTGCGACGACTACCTCGACACAATGGTGCAGGCTGCGGCAAGATACGGCATCGAGCTGCCCGACAAACAGCTCTGCTGTGCTCCTCTATCGAGCAAGGAGGCGAAGTCCTACCTGGGAGCCATGAACGCAGCGGCGAACTACGCCTTCGCCAACAGACAATTGATGAGTCACTACGCCCGCGAGGGTCTTGCTGCAGTTTTCTCGCGTGAGACAGCCGACCGAACCGACCTCGTCTACGACGTCGCGCACAACATCGCCAAGTACGAGACTCACGTCATCGAGGGCAAGCAGCGGCGCGTTTGCGTGCACCGCAAGGGAGCGACCCGTGCCTTCCCTCCCGGTCATCCGGAGTTGCATCGACGGTACCGCGACATCGGGCAGCCGGTCTTGATACCGGGCGACATGGGTCGCTACTCGTTTGTGCTGACCGGCACCGATGGGGCCTACGCCGAGACCTTCGGCTCGACCTGCCACGGAGCTGGACGAAGGATGAGCCGACATCAGGCCAGGAAGGTTGCCAGGTCGAGGAACGTGCTCAAGGAGTTGGAAAAACGGGGAATCATGATCCGAGCAGCAAGCAGACGGACCGTGGACGAGGAGATCCCCGAAGCGTACAAGGATGTCGCCAAGGTTGTGGATGTCGTCCATTCGGCCGGTATCGGCAGGAGGGTAGCCCGACTCCGACCGGTGGCCGTGATCAAGGGATAGCAAAAAAAAGACGGCGGACACACCCCGAAGAGCGGTCCGCCGTCTAAAGCACTAGCTACCCGGAGCCAGGGGATTCACTCCCTCTGTTCTCCTTCCCGCAGCCGCCGCATGGACTGATCCGTCCGCGGTAGGGCTTCTGGGAGCTCCGGCCTCCATCCCCAAGCGGCCTGGCCGGGCCGCGAGGTTCGCCAGTGCCGGCGCTGCGAGTCGGGCCGAGTCGCGGATCGACCTCTCACACTGCACGCCGAGGCGCCGGATCGGCGTGGACGAGGCGCGCGACTGGCCTCGCCGACCCCAAACGGGGTGAGTCACCCGGATCGTCAGACACCTGAGCCCTTGTTTGCGTCGGCGTCCTCCCCGGAATTCCCGCTGGGGAAGTCACTCAGGGCGTAGTCCGGACACCGTGGCCTCAGACCCTTCCCCTGAACGACTGTTGAGCCAAGTATAGAGACCTGCCAAAGACGCGCAAGCGCCGATGTTTCTTCGGCTTACTCGGTCTAGTGTGCACATTGTGTGGATTGATAAACGACTGACCGTCACACCATTGGCAGTTCTTTTCCACTCGATGTGGAGTTGTGCAAAACGGTTTTCCCTGAATAGTCCACAATCACAATGTCAGGTCTCGGCTCCCACCTCGTCGTAGATGAACGCACCATCGGGCTTAGCCGGGATGAACAACACGCCTCCACCGCTGGTGGCGAACCATCCAGCCAGCATCAGATTAGACACGTCCTGCACCGGTGGTTGAAACAGTGCGCCAAGCCACCTACGTACGTGCCTCAACTCCGGTGCCCGGCGAGACAGCATGGAGATCACACCCCCAGCTCCCTGTGTAGCTCGCAGGAAGTGGGCTAGGGCGTGGGCTCTCTGTGCAAACTCGAACGCTCTCACCCCGGGCTCATCGTACAGCAGTGAACCCTCATAGGGATCGGCTGGCGGGGCATCCATGCGGGGGCCCATGTAGACGAAGATTCGTCGGCCGTCTCTTTGCCGCTCCACCATAGCGGCCGCTGCTTCCCCACTCATCCGGGCAGCGTGTACCAAGTCACCGTCGGATAGAATACCCACCGCCACAGTCCATTCCAGTGTGGCCAACGCGTTGTGCAACGGGCATCCCAGTTCTTCGTCGTACGCGACGAAACGCGGTGCTTCTCCGGCGCGCTGAAAGAAATGGCCCAGAGCCTCAGAACGATCTGTGAACGTACTCGTATTGCGAGTGATTCCTGAATCAGTCATAGAGTGTCAAGATAACCTTGCTGTTGGGGGTTGCAGTAGATGGAACGGCCACAAGCACAGCCCGTGCCATTCGACAGCCGTTCGGATTGAGCAACCACTATTGCGCCGGTCAGAGTCGCCAGGCAGGTTTCACTCGAGAATGAAGAAGTGGGGCTGGAAATTGAATAGGACAGTTGTCCTGCTCGCGGTAGCGGCAGGCCTAGTGCTGCCGACTGCGGGACTCGCACAGAATCAGCAGGAAGAGAATCCGCTGCTCCAGCGTTGGGTCGGTACCCATAAGACCCGTCCCCTCTTTCTCGATTTCTACAGCGACACGATGCTCGTAGTAAACGACGTACGGGTAACCAGCTTTTATACGACCCCTGACTCGATTGTGGTCGTGGGGGATACGTCGTTTGCGGTCCACTATCGGTTTGCACTCGATCGTTTGTTGCTGCGGACCGAAGAGGGCAACGTAATCACCATGAGCCACCAGGGACCGCTCGCGCGACCACTGTGGGGACGTTGGCTAGGCCAGCCGAGCCGGATGTCTGGCCAACGGATCGAATTGCGCCTGTTCGGGACGGGAACGGCGTGGTGGCGCCAGATCCCTGGCGGGGAAGTCACTGAGGGCGAATGGGACAGATTCAGCCGCATCATCACGTTCACCTGGCTGCCGGATTCCACCGTCTGGACTGGGCTGTATGATCCGATGGCGAATCAGCTAGTCTTCGAGGAGACGATTCCAGAGAGCGGTGTCACCGTCCTGCATCGGTTCTATCGCAGACCGTCCTACTGACAGGCAGTCTCAGATCACCAACACCGGTGTGAAAGTGGTCCCGTTGCGTCTGGGAGGCGTCGAGTGTAACGTTGCGCGCGATGGCTGAATCACACCGCGGATCACACCTTCGACAGCGCACAGCGATCGGCAGCTCGATGCTGCTGGTCACGGTTGGTTTAACACTGGCAGCGTGCGGTTCCTCGGACGAGCCGATCTTGATCGGGCTAGCCGGTCCGTTCTCGCAACAGCGTGCTCAATCGATGCAGTTGGCGGCACAACTCGCCGTTTCTGAAATCAACCAACAGGGCGGTGTGCGAGGTCGGCCGCTCCAGCTGGTAGTTCACGATGACAGTGGCATGGCCGACATCGCGGTGCGGGTGGCTCGGACTCTGCACGCCGATCCCGATGTGGTTGCAGTGGTAGGGCACATGAATAGTGGCGCCACCCTGGCCGCCGCTCGTGTCTACAACAGTGGTGACAACCCACTGGTCGAGATCTCACCCTCGGCCTCGAGTCCCGACCTGAGCGACGCCGGCCCATACACGTTCCGCGTCTGCCCCAGCGACTCGATCCACGGTATTCAGCTCGCCGAGTGGGCCCGCGACCAGCTCGGAGCCAACAGGGTTGCTATCCTCTATGAAAACGACGCATATGGACGGGGACTCAGAACCACATTCAAGAACAGTTTCACTGAACGTGGTGGCCAGATCGTGTCCGACGACCCCTTCTCAAACATCCTACCGAGCTTCGAGCCCTATCTGACCAGAATCCGCTCACGTGGCGGCGCAGACGTCGTGCTGTTTGCTGGCGCGCGAGATGGCGCCGAGGAAATGCTCAGGACGCTCAATATGATCCGATACCAGCCCACTGTCCTCGGTGGTGACGGGGCTGCCGGGATCGAGACGGCGGACATCGATACGGAAGGTGTCTACGTCTCGCTGGCGTACCTGCATGACCAACCGGGCGCTCGGAACGAAGCGTTCACATCTGCGTATCGCCGCATCTATGGCGGGCAACTGCCCGATCATCGAGGCGCAGGAGCGTATGATGCCGTTTATCTGCTGGCTCGCGCTATCGAATCGGTTGGAGTGAACCGTGCCCGAGTCCGAGATTACTTGGCAGGTGTCGGCGACGAGACTGAGCCATACGACGGCGTCACCGGCAGCATCGCGTTCGCTGCCAACGGCGACGTTGTTGACCGAGACGTAGTGATCGCAATCGTGAGAAACAAGAGGCTGGAGTCAGTGGCCAGATGAACCCGTGGGCCGCACTGAACACACTGCGTACCCGCATCGTATTGGGCGAGGCCGCGTTGGTGGTCGGGCTCGTGGTGGTAGCCGTGATCGGAATCGGTGCGCTGCGAACAGTGCGGAACACCGTTGCCCGGGAACTTGCATCCCTGACCGCAGTGTCAGCCGCGAACAGCCGACTGGTCACGACGCTGTTCGAACAGGTGCGCGCTGCCGAGCAGTACCTGACGGACGGGTCGGTCGAAGCGAGAAATGCGTTTAGATCTGGCGGGGAAGCCGCACACACGTACCAGCGCCGACTCCAGGCTTTGTCGGAGCTATCGGAGTCTGATCGGCTGGTCGTGACACAGGTGGGCGTACTGCAGGCTGAGGCTGAAGTATTGTACAGCTTCGCCCACGCTCAGCAGGACCTGGGGCGTAGAGGAGACGCCCAATCGGGCGCACGACTGGCCCGCGAACGGGCCACCGAGATGCTCCGCCTGGTTGATCTGTTATCCCTGAGCCAGAGTGTGGGTGCCGAAGCCACGGCCACCTCACTCGAGCAAGCAGCTACCGACCGGGAGATGTTGGTGTGGACTGTTCTGGTAGCCTCGGTCTTGATTGCTGTCGCGATCGGCGTCGCGACCCTCCAATCTGTTGAACGTCCACTAACGCGTCTGGCAGCTGCAGCACGCCGCTTCGGAGATGGCGACCTGCGACCTGTCGCGCTGGGCAAGATGCCGTCGGAGTTGGCCGAGCTTGGCGAAGCCCTGGACCGACTGGGCGGTACGCTGCGAACACTGGTTACGGAGGTGGTCGAAGAAAGCGAACGCATCGCGAGCGCGGCAGAGGATCTCTCCGCAATCAGCGAGCAGCTCGCGGCAACATCCGGAGATGTGTCCACTGCGATGGAAGAGCTATCCAGCGGGGCACAACGCCAGGTGGCCGGACTGGACGAGAGCTGCGCAGCGGCGCAGACCCTGCACGAAACCACTGAAGATGCCGGTCACGTATCGAGCCGAGTCGCCGAACTCGGTGCGGACATTCACCAACTGGCCGAGACCTACGGTTCCGATATCGATGCGGCCGGGAATACGCTCGTCGAGCTAGGAAACCTGGTCCAGCGGACGGCCAGGCAGGTCGAGGAACTCGATGAACTCTCGGAACCGATCTACGAGTTCATCGACTTGATCAAGCAGATCTCTTCTCAAACCAACCTGCTGGCGCTCAACGCAGCCATTGAAGCTGCTCGGGCCGGCGAGCGGGGCGTAGGGTTCTCGGTCGTAGCAGAGGAGGTTCGCCAGCTAGCAGATACCAGCGCCCAGGCTGCCGAACGGGTGTCGGGGACCATCACTACAATCCGCGACCACGTGTCTGCCATGACCGAGACGATGGCCACAGGTCGAGCACAGGCCCGAGGTGTCGGCGCCGTGTCTCAGGGCGCCGCTGAGGCACTGCGGCAGATAGTGACGAGCGTAAGAGAGGTCGAGACCGAATCGAGGCGGGTCGCCGGTCAAGCAGCACAGAATCTGACAGCGGTCGACAACATCACACGGGCGCTGAAGTCAGCATCTCAGGCCGCGCAGTCCCACGCATCGTCGAGTGAGGAAGTAGCAGCGGCCGCACAGGAACAGGGAGCATCTACCGAAGAAATGGCTGCCCAGGCAGCGGTGCTCAACCGAGCCGCGGAGCATCTCAGGTCACTCGTGAAGGCTTTTCGGGCCTAACGCTTCTTCTTCGCCACCTTGACCTTAGTGGTCTTCTTGGCTGCCTTCTTGGTGGCCTTTTTCTTGGTCACCTGCTTCATTGCTTGGTGCCTAGATGGGGTCTTCGCCGCCTTCGTGTTGGCCACCGACTTGGTTGCGTTTGACTTGGCCGTGCGTTTCGGGGTAGCACTACTCTTGACGGCCTTCGCC
The DNA here is from genome assembly GCA_030597435.1 of Gemmatimonadales bacterium. Taxonomy (GTDB): domain Bacteria; phylum Gemmatimonadota; class Gemmatimonadetes; order Gemmatimonadales; family GWC2-71-9. The sequence continues at coordinate 19,540 of JAUVRV010000006.1, forward strand.
TTGGAACGAGACCGACCGGCACTAAGCTCGACCTCTTCGAGCAGGGCAGTCCCCTCAGCCGAAGGTATCAGGCCTCGACGAGTCGCGAATTGGATCAGTTCTTTGGCGTCCTGCATGCGAAACTCACCTGACCCAGCTCCGGCCCTAATCATATTGACGATCGCGTCGGCGACCGGACTCCTCAGGACACTGGCCAAGCCGGGGACTGTTTCAAGCAGGGACGATAGCTGCGAGCCACCTAGCTCGGCCGCCATGCGGACTCCTTCATGAAGGTAATTCGGAGCGGCAAGCTAGCTGGTACTCGATTCTACGTCAAGCCGACGTTTTTCGTGGTTCTGACCGTTAAACCGTTGTTTGGCAAGGCGTTACGCAAGAACACAACACCACATGAGTTGGGCCCGATCCCGTTGGACCAGCTCGTGTGGCGGTAGGGTTGTACTGGAGGTCGACTCGTCCAGCTGTCAGGCTACCGGCTTGCGTTTCATCCTGGTGCGGGACCGGCTCAACGGAGTGGTTGCACGTCGCAAGATACGCCACTCGGACTGCGCCAGCATTTCACCGAGAATCGTCTGTGTGCGCCGATCGACCGGTATATCCAGATGCATTTCGAGGCGATACTCCGCGCGGTCGGCGCCCCGCCCCTGGAGTGTGAACCCGGAGTGCTCCGGACGAACCGAGTCAACCTCGATGTCGACTACAGCTACATAACCCTCTTCTGCCTGCTTACTGGGCTCCATGGTACTCTCTCAATGAGGGCCTTCCCGCAAGAGATAACCCCGCAGTCGCTACAGTCAAGGGTCTGGCCACTCGAATTAGCTGGAGCTACATTTGATCGTTGGCTCAAGAAGGAGGGGAGAGCGTGGGACGCAGAGGTATCAAGGAGTACCGGCCGGCCGAGGCCCTGGAGCTGATTCTGGCTGATCGGGATCGCGAAACTCTCAAGTGCCCGTCATGTGGGCACGCCACGATCGATCGAAAGCCTAAACGACGCCTGAGTGGCTCGCGCTGGAGTTCGCACCGGCAGGTAGTATTGCGTTGCGGCAAATGTGGGCGGCAGGCTATGTACGTGCCTGCCAAGGTGACACAACCCTCGAACAGGGAAGACAGCTAGTCAGAACTCGCGGGAACCCCGTCAGTCCGGTGTCGAGAAGATGCGACTCCAGCGGATCGACGTGAGAAATGGGAGCGGTAACATGCCGTTCTTGTCGAAGCTGTAGTAGATGAAGAGCGGCCGTCCATCAATGCGGTCGCGCCCGAGAAAGCCCCAGTACCTGCTGTCGTAGGAATTGTCCCTGTTGTCGCCCATCACGAAGAACGAGTCGGTCGGCACCACTACAGGCCCCCAGTTCTTGAGCGTGGGTCGGTATTCCTTCGGATCTAACCCGACCAGGTAGCGCAGCTGCCAAGCACGCATGCGGGGATCTTCGGGATTGAACGTCGAATCGGTCTTGATTGCGTGTGGTTCGTCCAGTAACTCGCCATTCCGGTAGATGAAGTTCTCCCGCATCGAGAGGGTGTCGCCCGGAACGCCCACGATTCGTTTGACTACGTTCATCCCCGGGGTCTCCGGAGACCGGAACACCACCACGTCGAAGCGCTCTGGCTCCCTGATAGCTGGCAACCGCTTCTTCACGATTGGAACCTCGGCACCGTAAAGCGCCTTGTTCACGAACAGGAAATCGCCGATCAGGAGGGTGTTCTCCATACTGGGCGACGGGATCCGAAACGCCTGAATCAACAGAGCACGCAGGACGAACCAGATCACGAGCGCCACTGCGATCGATTTCATCCATTCCCAGGCCGTCTGGGAAGTGGTCTGTTTGTCCTTCTTCTCTTTCTCTTGACTCAATCGAATTCTCCCGAAACCCTTACGGTTCTACCCAATCCACGACGAAGATGTTCGTCTCGCCCTCGACGCTCCCATAACGGTTCGAGGCGAACACCAGTTTCGAGCCGTCTGGTGAGAACATCGGAAACCCATCGAATCCTCCATAATGAGTAACTCGAGTCAGACCGGTTCCGTCAGTGCCAACCATGTAGAGATCGAAGTCGCGGCCACCCGTCTCGTGGTTTGAGGCGAAGATGATCCTGTCGCCATCGGGGTGGAAGAACGGTGCGAAGTTGGCGTGACCAAGGTC
>JAUVRV010000348.1 GCA_030597435.1 Gemmatimonadales bacterium
GCTGGCACCTCGGCATCGAGCGGGACGATCTCCTCGAACTCGGCAGGCTGCGCCCTGGCCACGTCGAACACCTCGACACGGGGTGGAGCCTCATCGACCCGCCGACGCAGGTCTTCGACTTGCAGTTTCAACTCCACCAGGCTGCGGAAGATGAACTCCAGCTCATTGCCCTGGACACCGCTGGCCTGTTGCGGTACCCGCATCGGCAGTAGCCGTGTGCCACCCTCCCTGATATCTACTGGAATGTCGTTTGCCCGAACTTCCCTGCCCGGTGCCAGCACGAACATCGAGTCGATCAGGTTCCTCAGCTGACGCACGTTGCCGGGCCATTGCGCATTGACCAGGATCTCCATCGCACCCGCCGTGACCCCGGGAAATGGCCGAGCGTGTGTGTTGCTGAGTTCATGCGCGAAGTGCCTGATCAGAATGGGAATGTCGGGCTTTCTCTCTCTCAATGGCGGCAGATAGATGTAGAGGACGTTGAGTCGATAGAACAGATCGTCGCGGAACTCTCCGAGGGACAGGCCTGCCTTGAGCGAGCGGTTCGTCGCTGCAATCACTCTCACGTCGATCTTGATCGACTCGCTACCACCCACGCGAAAGAACGACCGACTCTCCAACACTCTCAGGAGCTTCACCTGAGTTGTAAGCGGCATCTCGCCCACTTCATCCAAGAACAGGGTTCCGCGATCGGCTAGCTCGAACCGACCGAGGCGCCGCTCGGCTGCTCCGGTGAACGATCCCTTCTCATGACCGAACAACTCCGACTCCAACAATGTCTCCGGTAATGCAGAGCAATCCACAGCGATGAAGGGTGCTTCGTGTCGTGGTGACAACTCATGTATCGCGTGTGCGACCAGTTCCTTGCCCGTTCCCGATTCCCCCTCGATGAGCACGGTCGAAACAACCGGTGCCATCTGCTCGATCTTGACCAACACTTCACGAATCGCCGGACTCTCGCCCAGAATGCCCGTGTGCTGCTGTAGCCGTCGTTGGTCGACCAGCTTAGTTACGGTTGCAGCGACTTCCTCTGGATCTGCCGGCTTTCGTAGCCAAGCACTGAGACCGATTCTTCTCGCCAGTTCGTGGGGATCGGGGGCAGTTGTTTCGACCAAGCCCATCGTGGAGACCGAGCGATCCTGAGAGAGGCCGAGCAACGTGCCCGCGGGTGCCTCTTGGAGAGCTCCCGTCAACAGAACGACGTCGGGCTCGGTTCTTTGGAACAACTTGGCGCAATCATCCTGCGAGGAGACCAGTACGGTTTCGAACCCACTCTCCTCGAGCTGCGCATTGGATCGAACTGCAGCTTCGAGGTCGTCCATGGTGATGAGAACCCTGGCTGTCATGCGTGGTCAGTCTCTTCGTTGCGCAACAGTTGGACGGCGTGCTCAATCAGCGGAGTGAGCGTCTCGACACCATCTCTCACTCCACCTGTGCTACCTGGCAGGTTCACTATCAACGCTGTCCCGCGAACACCGCAGAGCCCACGGGACAACAGACTGTACGGCGTAGTGGCACGACCGTCCGTGCGAATGGCCTCGGCTATACCGGGTGCTTCTCGTTCTAGCACCGACCGTGTAGCCTCGGGTGTGACATCTCGCGGTCCCAGACCCGTGCCACCAGTGGTGATTATCAGATCGATGCTGCCACTATCCGACCAGCCGGCCAACATGCCGGCAATGAGATCCGTTTCGTCGGGAACGATCTCCCGCGCCGACAGTTCGTAACCTCGAGCACAGATCCAATCGACTATCAAACCACCCGACGTGTCTTCCCGCCTCCCGGCAGCCCCCTCATCGGAAACGGTCAGTACGGCAACACGTACATTCATCCGTCATTCCGTACTATTTCTTGTCGTACTTCACGCTCCCGTCCTTATAGAACGGCATCTTGACCACCTCGGCCTCCACCTGCTTGCCACGGCAGTCTATTTCGATCTTCGTTCCGGGTTTGGCGGAGTGGGTGGGTACATAGGTGGTTCCAATCGCCTGTTTCAAGCTGGGACTGAATCCACCGCTGCGTACGATGTCGACCTTGTGACTGGCGAGATACACATCGTAGCCGTGCCGTGGTATAGCGCCTTTCTGGCTCACGACGTATCCGACCAATCGCCGGTTGGCGCCGCCGGATCCCTTTATCTGCTGCAAGACGCCCTTGCCGCCGAATGGAGCGCCCTTGTTGAGCTTGACGATCCAGCCCAGTCCGGCCTCGTAGGGATTGGTTGTGTCGTCGATATCCGAACCGTAGAGCGGGTAGCCCATCTCGAGACGCAGCGAGTCTCGGGCCCCGAGGCCCACCGGCCGGCCACGACCCTCGCCAACAACCGCGTTCCACACCGCTTCTGCTCCCTTGGGACGGAAGTACAGTTCGAAGCCGTCCTCGCCGGTATAGCCCGTCCGAGATATGAAGCAGTCGGTTCCCGCAACCTGTCCCGTCTCAAAGCGGTAGTAGCCGATCTTGGACACGTCTGTCGAGGTGGTGGACGCGATCAAGTCCTCACTCTTTGGCCCCTGCACCGCGAGCAGCGCTACCTCATCGGAAATGTCTTTCAATCGAACATTGATTCCCGCCTTACGGCTCACCACATGATCCCAGTCCTTCTTCAAGTTCGCGGCATTAACCACGAGCATGAGCCTGTCCTCGAAGCGGTACACGAGGCAATCGTCGATGAAGGTGCCCTCCGCCGTGAGCAGGGCGGAGTATTGCGCCTGACCTTCTTCGAGCGTGGCAACGTCATTACAGGTTAGGCGGTTGACAAACGCATTGCGATCGGGCCCGGAAACCTCGAACTCGCCCATGTGGGTCACATCAAACACGCCGACGTCAGATCGCACGATCTCATGTTCCCTCGTGATGCCCGTGGGGTACTGTACCGGCATCTCGAAACCAGCAAAGGGTACCATCTTCGCGTTGGCGGCAACGTGGTATTGGTAGAAGGGTGTGCGCTTCAAGTTCTCTCCCGTCATGTTCTTTCCTTTCAACCCATCAGGGTGGCGATCAGGGCCTTTTGCACGTGGAGTCTGTTTTCCGCCTGGTCCCATACGCGTGATTGCGGACCGTCAATCACTGCACCGGCAACTTCCTCTCCGCGATGAGCTGGTAGGCAGTGCAGGAAGATCGCATCCGGTGCAGCCAGTTTCATGAAATCGGGGTCGACCGTGAACCCCCTGAAAGCAAGCATGCGTGTTTCCGCGTCGGCCTCCTGCCCCATGGATGCCCAAACATCTGTGTTCACGACGTGCGCATCACGCACGGCCTCCTCAGGATCCTCGAACATCGTCACGGTCGTCTTGGCCTTGGCCCTCTCAAAGATGTCGCGATTCGGCTCGTACCCACGGGGACAGGAAAGCCGTAGTTCGAAGCCGAACAGGGCTGCTGCATTGAGCCAGGAGTTGGCCATGTTGTTGCCGTCCCCCACCCAGGCTATGACCTTGCCATCCCAGCCACCCAGGGCCTCGGAAACGGTGAACAGATCGCTCAACACCTGACACGGATGCAACAGGTCCGTGAGTCCATTGACGACCGGGATTGCTGCATGATGTGCGAGCTGCTCCACATCGGTGTGAGAGAACGTACGTATCATGATCCCCTCGACGTAGCGGGAAAGCACCTTCGCCGTGTCCTCGATGGATTCCCCCCTACCCAGTTGCATGTCCTGTGACGACAGGAAGATCGGGTGGCCGCCTAACTGGTAGGTGCCCACCTCAAAAGAGACGCGCGTTCGCGTGCTGCTCTTGGCGAAGATCATCGCCAAGGTCTTGCCCTCTAGGGGCCGTTCCCGGTACTGACCCGACTTCATAGCTGCAGCGAGCTGGAACAGCTCTCCTACCTCAGCAGCTGTGATGTCGGAAATCTGAACAAAGTCTCGTTTTGGCATATCGGATATCGGTTAAGTCAGTCAAAATGAC
>JAUVRV010000092.1 GCA_030597435.1 Gemmatimonadales bacterium
AGTTGACCGCGCACATCGTCGAACGCCACAAGGCCCTCGGGTCTGATTTCCTGCACCACGACGACGGTGAACGTGACGCGGTTGTTGCCGCTATCCTGATCCAGTGGGCCGAGTACGTCGCCATTTGCGGCGCCAGCAAGGGCGGCCTTGTAGTCGTCGGGTAGCCCCTCTTGCGGGATATCGGTGAGGATACGCTCCTCGTCAGGCTCGTGGAACAGGAACGTCACCGAATCGAACGGCGCCCCGTCGCGCAGCATCTGGGCGGCGGAATCCGCCCGCGCCCGGGCCACCTGTTGGTCCTCTAGAGTCACGGTGGGCGCGATCAGGATATGGCGGGCCTGAACCGATGCCGGTTCCGAGCGCATCACCTCGATGAGGTGGAAGCCGAACGGAGTGTAGATCGGGATTGAGATGAAACCCGGTTGCAACCTGAAGGCCGCTTCCTCGAAATCCCGCTGCATGCCCTGTCCGCGACGGAACCAACCGAGTGCACCGCCCATGTCCTTTGATGCGGGGTCGTCGGAGTGGATCCGTGCCATCTCTGCGAAGTCGGCACCGTCACGCAGTTTGCGACGCACGGAATCCGCTTCGATCAGAGCTTCAGCGAGCGCCGCGGTATCGGGCTTGGTGAATACCACAATCTGGCGGAATGAAACCGTCGCCGGGCGGGTTCCGAATTGCTCTCTGTTCGCCTCGTAGTATGTGCGCAGCTCGTCGTCGGTCGGCGGGCGATTCTCTATCTCACCGGTGGACTGCAACTCCTGCAGAATCGCCTCCTGCAGCAGCTCCCGCCGCTGCTGCTCACCCAGCCATACCCTATAGTCATCCAGATCGACGAAGCCTACCTGCTGCAGTTCGTTCTGGAGATCCAGCATCGATGGATAGCGGTTACGCAGGTTGCGCACGATCTCGTCGACGGCGGCCTGAATTTCCTCCTCGGTGACCATGATCAGCGTGTCGCGTTCCGCCGCCTGGATCAGCAGCTCCTGGTCGATGATGGCCTTCAACAGCTCGCCGCGGAGTCGCTGCCGTTCCTCCGGGTTGGTTGGTTCCTGACCGCCCTGTTGCAGAAAAGTCAGTTCCTGTTGATCGAGTACCGATTGAGGGATCGGAGTGTCGCCCACTATCGCTACAATGCGGTCGACCGTGATACGAACCACCTCCTGAGCAGTCACGCCTGGGCACAGCAGAACACAACAGCAACACGTGAGCGCTAGCGAGTGAAGTGATTTCATTGGTCTCCCTCGCTACCGGAGTCAGCGCTCCCGGCAGCGGTTGGTGCTGCCCGCACCGAGAGTCCGGTCCGCATACGCGCACCCCGTTCGAGCGCCCGGTTGATGCCGCTCGCCGAGATATCCCAATCCATGTCTTTCCGCAGTTCCTCAGCCAGGAACGGTGGTACTATCGCGAGCTGCGCAAGGTCGTTCGTTATCGCAGCCAAGTAGTTGTCTACCGCCTCTCCGACGGCCTGCGACCGGTCGGCCTCGGACCCCGCTAGCGCCAGCGTGGAATCGAGTTTCATCGCCTGGCGCAGTTGCGTGATGTCCTGAGCCAGTGTCTCGCGCAGAGTGGCCATATCTTCTTGCGTTAGTTCGGGGCCGGAGTGACGTGCTTCCCTTCCCAACACGTTGTTGCGAATCAGGCCACGTGCGAACTGGAACAGCTGCTCGTCGTCCGCTGCCGTAACCTCAGCCGTGTATTCCGGAGGCAAGGCATGCAGCCAGCGAGCAAAGTCGGAGACAGTGAACTCTCCGTCGACGTAGGTGCCCATAACCTTCTTCGACTTCTTGGCACTAGCTGGGTCGGCCGCCGCTCGCCGCATCAGCTGAGGAGCGTCAGAGCGCACCTCCAACTCCCATCGGTCTTCTACTTCATGGATGAACAGGAAGTTCATACGCTCAATGAAGATGTTCCTCACCCGGTCGTCGAAAGCTTCGCGGACTTCGACGAGTTCCGGACGGCGCACGATGTGGAAACCATACGGTGATTCGACCAAATCGGATATCTCTCCCGGATCCAAAGAGAACGCGGAATTCTCGAACTCCGGTACGGTCTCGCCTCTGGCAATCACCCCCAAGCTGCCACCCTCAACCCGCGCGACCGAATCCTCGTTCTCCCGGTTGGCCTGTTCCCATCCCGTTGCACCACTCATCGCAAGCCCGCGGAGCCGCGCGGCTTGATTCCGTTTGGTCTCCTTCTCGCTGTCGCTCAAGTCTCTCGACGTGCGGATCAGGATGTGATAGATGAGTCGATGATCGCCCGCCTGATACACGCTGTCGACCATTTCATCGGTGACTTCGATGTACTGGCCAACCAACTGTGAGTGATAGTGGGTGACGATTTGCTCTTGCGTCTCAGCCCAGAGTGAGTTCACCACCGTGGCGGAATCGAGCAGCGAGTCACCGTCGGCCAATCGTTGTGCCAGCAGTGAATAGTCGACCCACAAACCTGCCATACGCTCCACCACGTCACGCTGCAGCGGTACGTTTTGGCCGTAGGCTACGATCTCGCCGAGCCGGTCGACCGTTAGTTCGTGCCCCCCCGCCCGCGCCACCACATCCGTGTGCGCCCTGAACGCGTCGCACCCGCTCAGCATCACCAACCCAAGAGATGTGCAAACCGCGACTAAACGCCAACACCTAGCCACCCGACTGTTCCTCCGCACGCCCCTGATTCAGCTCCACCATGCGCCTTATCGCACGGTTCAGTCCCGGGTACGAGAACTTCCAGTCGGACTCAGCTCGCAGCTTGCGCGCGAGGAACGGAGGAACCACCTGAACGTTCCGGTGCGTCGTCAAGACACGTGTCACGTATTCGTCTAGCACTGCCTTGGCGACTCGGTCGCGATCCTCAGGCGCAGCTCTCGCCATCACCGAATCTACCCGCATGGCGCTGCGTAGCGTCTTCAATCTCCTTCCTAGCTGACCCTTGATGAACTCGAACTGCTGATCGGTCAGGCGCGTCCCCACGCTCTTCGCCTCGAGGAAGAGAATATCGTTCTGCATTGCCAGCCGGGCCTTCTCCTTGAGTTCCTCGTCGCCCGCGCCCTCGATACTCATGTGCTCCCAGCTAGGCAGCGCCGCGAGCCACCCGATGAAGTCCGTGTCGGTGAGTTCACCACCCTCGTAGGTGCCGATCACTTGACCAGGCTCCAACGCCAACACACGGATCGGTCGATCTGCCGCATCCCTCATTATCTCCGGCCCCTCATCGAGCACTCTGAGGTTTCTCCGTTCTGAGAGATCCGCCAGGTAATCGGCTTTCCACCGCTCCACCAGCACATTGGTGATCAGTCTCTCGAAGTCACCCCCTGTATCCTCCAACGCTGGACGGCTGATGACGTGATAGCCGAACCGTGTTTGAACGATCTCCGAGATCCCTCCTGGTTCGAGTTCAAAGGCGACCTGCTCGAATTCCGGCACCATCTCTCCAATCGTGATCAGCCCCAGTCGTCCTCCTACGTGCTGGGTGGAGGGATCATCGGAATTAGGAGCCTCACGCTCCCACGAACCACCGCGCGCCAACCGTGCCTGTATCGCGTAAGCCAGCCTGCGCCGCTGTTCATTCTCGGACCGTGAGTACCTCATTCCCGTTGCAATCAGAATGTGGTCGATCAGACGGTGGTCACCGGCGTTATATGCACTATCGAGCTGCGCAGGACCCACCGTCATCCGCTCGGCCACGAGCCGATCATAGTAGTTCTCCACCGTACCGATGAGCACTTCCGGCCACATCGCCTCTAGCACCGTTGCGGTGTCAACCAGAGAGTCACCGGCAGCCATCCGTTGCAGGAACAGCGAGTACTGCACCCAGAGCCAGGCCCACCGTTCAACCGCCGTTGGCTGCAGCATGTTCTCACCATCGGCCAGGGTCGTGGCGAACCATTCGACCGAGAGTTCATCTGCTCCGGCCTTGGCGACAACGTTCCGATTAAAGAGGTCGCCGCACCCGACGAGCGCGACCGCCGACACCGCAATCAACAAACGACGCATTTATTTCCTCCAAATAGCTTCAGATGCCGCTGCCCCTGATGGGGTACCCTCCTCGCCCAGCGCCGCAGTCAACGCACGAACGAGGCCGGAATCGATCGGCACACCACCCAACCGTGTCAACCGCAGGTACAACGGCACGGTCCTTCTCACATCGGCCGAGAACTGCACTTCGTCCAAGGCCGCCGAGAGTCGCATGAGCCTGGGAGCGGTCCCCGCACGAAACTTGAGACGCGCCTCATCACCCCGAACCAGAATCGTCTCCAGCCCCAGACTGGCTCCGAGCGACCGCAGCTCGGAAACAACCAAGAGCCGCTCGGCCTGCTCCGGCAGCGGGCCGAAGCGGTCGCGCAGCTCATCGCGTAACTCACCAATTTCGCACAGCTCCTCCGACCGCGCCAGTCGACGATAGAACTCGAGCTTCGCGTCGTCGTCGGGCACATAGGCCTCTGGCAAGTACGCCGGTGTGTCCAGGATGACATCCGGCGCAGGGGATTTCTCACCCCCTGAGTCACCCTTCAAGGCAATGACTGCTTCATTCAACCACCGCATGAACAGATCGAACCCGACCGCGTGGGCGTGCCCTGACTGCTCCGCTCCTAAGAGATTACCCGCACCCCTCAGCTCAAGATCCCTCAAGGCGATCCGGTAGCCCGATCCGAGTTCCGTGTGGTGCTCCAAGATCTTCAATCGTCGCTCGGCGTCGGGGTGCACGTTGTCCGGCACTAACAGGTAGCAATAGGCGCGGCGGTGGCCCCGACCCACTCGTCCACGCAACTGGTACAGCTGCGCCAGCCCGAACTGGTGTGCCTGGTGTACGATCATCGTATTGGCGTTGGTTACGTCGAGTCCCGATTCCACGATCATGGTCGAGACCAGAACGTCGATCTCACCGGACACGAACCGCCGCATCACGGCATCGAGATCCCGCTCCCGCATTCGCCCGTGCGCAACCTCAACCAGACCACGTCCCTGCGGTAGCAGCTTCCTGACGCGCTCACCTATCGTGTCGATGGTCTCGATCCGGTTGTGGACGAAATAGACCTGACCGCCACGGTCTAGCTCCCGGGCTAGCACCTCCTCCAACAGTTCGTCATCCCACGGCTCGATAAACGTGAGCACCGGAGAGCGGTCCCGGGGTGCAGTTTCCATCAGCGTGAGATCACGCAGCCCAGAGAGCGCCATGTGCAGCGTGCGCGGGATGGGTGTGGCGGTGAGCGCGATGACATCGACCGCAAGCCGCAAGGCTTTGAGCCGCTCCTTGTGCTTGACCCCGAAGCGATGCTCCTCGTCGATTATCAGTAGGCCAAGGTCGTGGAAGACCACGTCCTTTGAGAGTAGCCGGTGAGTACCGATGACCACGTCAACAGTGCCCTTGGCGATCCCCTCCAGTACCGTCTTCTGCTCCGCTGGGGTGCGGAACCGTGATAGGACCTCGACCCGCACAGGGTATTCGGCCAGTCGATCGCCCATAGTGCGTCCGTGCTGTTCCGCTAGAATCGTCGTGGGTACAAGGACAGCTACCTGCTTGCCCGCCTGCACCGCCTTGAACGCGGCCCGAACGGCGACCTCGGTCTTGCCATACCCCACGTCGCCGACCACCAACCTATCGGCCGGTTGCGGCCGCTCCATGTCGCGCTTGGCTTCCTCGGTGGCCCGGCGCTGATCGGGAGTGTCCTCATACAGGAACGAAGACTCCAACTCGCGCTGCCAGCGCGTGTCGGGTGGAAACGCGAAGCCACTGGCAACGCTGCGCTGGGCATACAGCTCCAGCAGTTCGCCGGCTAGTTGACGGATGCCAGCCTCGGTCCTTGCCCGCTGCTTGCGCCAGCGGCTCCCACCCAGGCGATCGATCTTGGGCGGGGGTCGTGACTCGTCGTCCGTGGCTACACGGTACGGCTCTATCTGATCCAGCCGATACAAGGGGACGTTGAGCCTGTCCCCTCGCTGGTATTCCAGGATCGCCACCTCGATGGCCGCACCACCACCGACTTCGATGGTCTGGATGCCGCGATAGATCCCGATGCCGTGTTCCAGGTGCACCACATAGTCACCGGGTGTGAGTGAGCCCACACCGGCACTGGTGGTCGCCTGACGGTATCGGCGGGGCCGGCGGATACGCCGGGCGCGCCGAAAGATCTCGTGATCGGTGAGGACCGTGAGGTCGGGCAGCACGAAGCCACCACTCAACGAGCCCAAAGCCAACATCAAGTTCGCAGGCAGTCGCTCGCCAGGCCTATCACCTTCCGACAGCAGTTCCTCGAGTCGTTCCAGCTGGCCCTCATTATCGCACAGAATGAGCGTAGGCCCCGATCGCACGACGCGAGCTAGCCGCTTCATGTCGCGCCCGACTTCCGGGGGTGGTTGGAGTTTGAAGGTTACAACGGCCGCGGATGACCGTGCTCCTGCTCGGACGGTGGGTGGCGGCTCTGACGCGGATGAAGGAGCCTCGCCTGTTTGGGGCTCCGGCTGAATATGGAGGCACGCAAACGCGTTCCACTTCTGGTCCCAATCGTCCGGCGAGAGAAACACCTCACTGCGCCCGGGAACGTCTTCGCCTCTACGACGGGCGACCTTGAGATGGTGCTCGGCCTCGTCCCACACGCGGCTGATTTGGCAGGGATCTACCCCTGAGGTACCGATTACGAGAGTGTCGGGGGGGAGGAGATCCAGGAGCGATTTGCGGGATCCTTCATCTTCTTCATCTTCTTCCCCTTCTTCCCCTCCTAATCCGGATTGAGGAGGGGAAGAAGGGGAAGGTGGGGAAGGAGATACGGGAGTAACCGGGAGGATACACACCGACTCAACCTCCTCCTCCGACCGTTGAGTATCCAAATCGAATCCTCTGATCGACACGATCTCGTCGCCCCACCATTCCACTCGCGCTGGCGCGGCCATGCCGAAGCCATACACGTCGACTATGCCACCACGCACCGCGAACTGGGCAACGTCCAGAATCGAGGGACGCCGTTCGTAGCCCATCTGCTCGAGTGTGTTTATGAGGGGGGTCATGTCCCTCCGCTCTCCCTTGTGCACCTCCAATCGTAGATACGCCACAGCGTCGGCCATGCGCGTGAACTCGGCTGTCGCAGGGAGCGTCGTGACGAGTGCTCGCGCCTGGCCGGCGAGTAGCGCGTTTATGGTCTCGACCCGCTCGCCGGCTATCTCGAAGTGGGGCTCCTCTTCGCCTAGCGATTCGCGTTGTGGGTAAAGACGTACAGCCTCGCCCAGAAGCACTGTCAGATCCGAGTACCAACGCTCCGCGTCCGCAGGAGACGGAGCAACCAACACGAACGTGCGCTGCGGCAGATCTTCACATAGCACAGCCACTAGAATGGCAGCGGCCGATCCTGGCAGGCCCGCAACATCGATTCGTTCACCGCGACGAGGCAACGCACGCTTCAGCCCCCTCATTGCGGCCGAATCGCGGATTCGATCGAGTACCAGCGGTAACATCAGCCGACAGACCTGGGGGTCGCATGTGAGCTTGCCACGGCAAACTCCAACAGCAAGCACAGCAGTGCAGCTGCGAGCAGGATTCCGGCGAGGTCAGCACGTCGCGAGGCGCTGAACAGTTCCCGCCGCAAACCACCCGCGTCCACGATGCGGAGATCCGATCCCAATCGCGCACTCAGCAGCGTTCGGTCAGCAGTTTCCAATCTGGATTCCCGCGCGTCGTAGTTCACCTCCAACGCCCCGATTGTGTCTCCTCCGGCCTCACGCATGAAGTACACCCCTGGTACCAGCGGCGCAGCAATCAGGCGAGCACTGACCGGTACCACGCCGGCATCGCCCACCAGCTCCACTACCCCCGCCGGCAGATCGACGGCATCCCCAGGGGCGGTGGCCTGGATCCGATTCTGGCGGGCTGCGATCTGATTGATCAGGAGATCAACAAAGGGGACGAATGCGGCGGTCACCGGCAGTTCGGTCCACTCGACTTCCATCCGGCTCGCGAGTAGCACCACATCGCCTTGTCGGACCAGCCATGGTTCACCACCGGTCTGGGCAATGGCCGCTTGATCACCGAGCAGCCGGTAGCGACGCACCACGGTAGTCCCTGCCGCCGGCCCGACGTCACCGGCGATCTGCCACTCCCCCGCGATCAACTCACCGAAGCGCCAATCCACACCACGATCCGCTAGCGAGCGATTGAGCGCACCCAGCAGCGCCGCATCAGCCGGTGGCAGTACCACCGACACTCCCCGACCCAGAATGTCTCCCAGATGGACGTCGTTGCCTGTTGCCGCACGGCCACCCTGTTGCAGGACCAGCAACGCCTCCCGGATGAACTGCCCGGCGCCAGGAGCAGCCTCCGCACGGGCCGGGTCGGCCACAGGTATGGCGAGGTGCTGCCGGTCGTCGGCACGGAACTCGTCGGGATCGAGCACCACCGTTGCTGTCATCCAACCGTTGTCCGCGACAGTCCCGGGCAGCGCGACCGCATCACCCGGCGATGCTACGGCGCGGGCGATATCGCGACCACCAGCCTCTAGTCGCACCGCACTCGGCTCCCCGTCGGAGCCCCCGATTAACGCGACGACCGTCCCGGATGGAGACCACAAACGGGGTACCGTTTGGGTCGAAT
>JAUVRV010000093.1 GCA_030597435.1 Gemmatimonadales bacterium
AGCCGATCTGAAAGGGCGTGAAACATAAAGGCTAGCGTTATGGGCAGGGGGGCGGTTGCGGGTCAACCGATTGGCGGTCTTAGATTTACGATTGGGCGCGGTTCAAATCGCAAATCGTCAATCGCAAACCGTCCATCGCAAATCAGTTCCTCGAGAGCCTGATCCAGCCCGAAAAATACGCCACGGTCAGCGCAACCAGGATCGATGCGGCCCCGACAATATAGGTCGATCCAACCCCAAAAGTAGCTATCAGGATCGGCGCCGAGGCGGTGATGAAGCCACCACCCATCATCGGCTCGTAGATGATCTGCTTGAAGCCAAAGGACTCGGCGGCCTCCGTCTCGAACTGCGGATCGGCCACCCTGAGGAGCAGTAGTCCCAGGGCCGTCACACCGGTCTGCATGCCATACTCGGTGATGCCGCGCTCGAACCACGAACCCGGAAGCATACGGGGTGCGATGAACCATGTGGCGAAGATCACCCACGTCAAGCCAACTGCCATGAGAATCGCGAACGGCCAGAAGAACGCCAGGAAAACATCCAGCTTGATGGCCGCTATGGCGGATACGACCAGGAAGTCGAGCGCCAAACCCAGAATCCGATCATAGGTCTTGCGATCGAAGTACTTGGCTATCCCAACCTTGGCACAAGTGATCTGGACGACTATGCCGCCGATCATGGCAAGCGGGAACAGCGGGAAGCTGGCGAACAGATCGAGTTCGGTCTGGGCGCTCAGACTCTGGATCCCCTGCAGCAAGTACCACCCCAGCAGGATCGCGACTCCCACGAACGCTCCGTGGAAGGCCAGCGGTTCCAGGGCATCGGGAGAGATCGTCATGATCGTTCCCGGCTGGCGCTTGTGCTCCGGGATGAGACCGCTGATCTTCTCCCGGCTGAGTTCCTCAGGCGACTTGATGACCTTCGTATAGCCCCTGCGTGCGGCCATATTGATCATCACCATCCCGAACACGACCGCACTGATAACACCCACGGTGGCCGACATGAGCCCCAGATCCGCACCGGCTGGGAAGCCGAGCTGGGTGAACGCCTCTCTCATGCCAGCGGCCGTACCGTGACCTCCAGAGAAACCGATCTCCATGAGACACCCGAAGAAGGCTGGAACGCCAAACAACGGCCCCAGCAGGATCACGGTTATCCCAACCCCCACCATGTATTGCCCCATCCCAACGGTCCAGCCATAACAGAGCTGGGGGCCTCCCTCACGCCAGATGGTGCGCAGTGACGGAATTGTGAAACCGAGGAACAGGCAGGCAAAGACGATGTTGATCAGAATTCCGGGCAGCGAGGCCCAAGTGGTCAGCATACTCTGGGGAATTATCTCGAAGTCCACGACGCTGCCGAGCAGGTACGGGCCCAGGAACAGCCCGATGAAACCCGCTATGATCGATGCCGGAAGGAACAACTTCTGAAACAGGAGGATCTTTGCACGCAGGAGTTTTCCTACCAGGAGAAGCAGAGAGAGCCAGCCCACGTCGATCATCAATTCGACTAACACAGCACCGGAAATTCCCATTACCCGTTCCTTGTCCCCTGGAGGATGTGCGCGATCGTTGGTGGTGCATTTTAACGTAGAGCCCGACATGGGGCAAAGACGTGTGGCCGTAGCGTTACTCGGTCAAAACGTCCTCACCCTCCAGCTTCGCCACGATCACGGCACCACAAGAATCGCTCAGTACGTTGACCGCGGTGCGGAACATGTCCAGCAGTCGATCGACCGCGAGTATGAGGGCCACTCCCTCCAACGGCAGACCCACTGCGTTCAAGATGATCGACATCATGACCAGCCCGGACATCGGCACGCTGGCCGCCCCTAATGAAGCGAGCAATGCCGTCAGAGCGATTATGAACTGTTGATCCAAGCTGAGGCCGATACCGTATACCTGCGCAATGAAAATGACCGCCACACACTCGTATAGCGCCGTGCCGTCCATGTTGACGGTCGCACCAATGGGCAACACGAAGGAGGAGATCTTATCCGACACCTTCGAGTTCTTCGTCACCGCCTCCATCGTGAGCGGCAGAGTGACTATGGTAGAGCCAGTGGAGAAACCCGTGATCAGGGCCGACGGCATCCCTCTGTAGTGCCGGAATGGATTCTTCCGCGTGACGAGATAGATGAGAGTGGGCAAGGTGATCAGCGTATGGATGAGCAGCCCGATCAGCACAACGACGAAGTAGAAACCCAGTGACCGGAACGCGTCGAAACCCGTCGTGGCCACTATCGTTGCGTTTATCCCAAAGACACCGAGTGGCGCGGTCCAGATCACGAACTTGGTGAGCTTCATCATCGCCTGGAAAGCAGCCTGGAAGAAGTCGCTCAGCTGTCTCCTGTACGGATCGTCCAGCCGAGTAACGAAATACCCGAACAGGATGCAGAAGAAGATGACAGGAAGTACCTGCCCCTCAGCCATGGCGTGGAACGGGTTCTCTGGAATGATGTTGAAGATCAGATCGAGGAAGGTCTGCTGCGTAGCCGGTACTTCCGTGATCTCTTCTTCGAGTCTGATGGTCGAGCCGACACCGGGCTCGAGGACATTCACCAGTATCTGTCCCGTGAGGATCGCCAGGAGGCTGGTGGTCACGTAGTACCCGAACGTCTTGGCACCCAGCACCTCCAGGTTCTTCCTCCCGCCCACACTTATCACTGCTGCCGTGAGTGAGGTAATGATCAGCGGCATGATGGCCATACGGAGTAGGCGGAGGAAGATTGCGGACAGCGGCTCCGCCAACGGCACGATCGACTCACCGAAAACCCGCCCTGCGATCATGCCGCCAAACAGACCGACGAAAATCCAGAAGGTAAGGGACCTGTAGGGTATTCTCATAGCCGCCTAGCGTATAGTTTCATGCGATCCAACACCATGCTATCGAATGATCACTGAACCTTCGTTACTCAGAGCACTCGTTACGATCGGTTTCGGGGCGGTGGCCGGCGGACTCACGAACGCCGTGGCCATCTGGATGTTGTTTCATCCATACGAGCCGCGTGGCATGTGGTTCTTCAAGCTTCACGGCGCGATCCCGAAAAACAAGGCCAGGTTGGCCAAGACGATCGGGCGCACGGTGGGACAGAGGTTGCTTTCGACCAAGGATCTCGCCGGCCAGTTGAGCGCACCGGGCGTAAAAGAAGCCTTTGACCACGCGGTCGCCGGCTTCGTGACCTCGATGTTGCAAGACGAGAGGGGTTCGCTGCGCGACGAATTGCCGGAGGGGTTCCTCTCTGAGGTTGAAGTCGCGATCGCAAGTATCGCAGAGATAGTGGCCGACCGAGTTGTTGACTACACCACCACCGACGCTTTCCGCGACAAGGCCGCGGAGTTCCTCTCCCGCACACGGGACCAAGTCGCGGACGAGCCGATCGGGGGGTTGCTTACCACGGCACGACGGGAGGCCATTCGAGATCGGGTGGAGCAGTGGGTCTCCGATGCAGCCGCGAGTCCCGAACTAGATCGACTGATCGAAGACTGGCTCAACCGGCAGTTGGTGCGACTCGCGGCCGACAAGACTCCACTGCTCGATCGGCTACCGCAGGCCCTGATAGCGGCGGTTGAGAAGGAGATCGCGGACTACCTACCGCTCGCGATCGACAGACTCGCCGGCATACTGGGTGACCCCATTGCCCGCCACCGCATTCAAGACGCGCTGCATCAGCTGTTCGAGCGCTTCGTGCGAGATCTGCTGATACACGAACGCATCGTGGCACGCCTCGTAGTCACCGAGCGGACGATTACAAAGGTGCTGGACAACTTCGAGAGCGAAGGAGCCGACCAGCTAGCGAAGCTGTTGGATCATCCCGAGATGCGGAATCAGGTAGCACGTAGCGTGAACGATGCCGTTGTGAACTTCCTGCGCCGTCCGATGGCCGATCACATTGAGCGCCTCGGACCCGAGCGGATAGAGGGTGTGAAGCAGACGGCTGCTGAGCAGATCGCAGAAGTGATCAGGGACCCTGCAACCAGACGCTATGGCATCGAGAAACTCGATCACGCTCTCCTGGCGGCAGAAGGCCGCACCTGGGGTGAGATCCTGCGCTACCTACCACCGGAGGAAGCGGCCGACTGGCTGGTACAGACCATGCGGGACCCCAAGGTGCGGACCTGGGTCGCCGATGGAACGAGGATCGCGCTAACCGCGCTGATCGACCGCCGCATCGGCCGACCCGCCGACTGGCTGCCGGTGGGAAGTGTGGACCGCATCGTCAGCGCGCTTTCCCCGGCTCTCTGGATCTGGATTCAGCGGCAGATACCGGGGGTGGTCGAGAAGCTTGACGTTCAGACGATGGTGGAACAGAAGGTCCTGGGATTCTCTCTGGAGCGCATCGAGGACATCATCCGCAAGACCACACAGCGTGAGTTGGACATGATCGTGAGGCTGGGATATGTGCTCGGAGCCATGGTCGGCGGAGCCGCCTACCTGATATCGCTGCTGCTTTGACCGCGGGTCACCGCTGAGTGACCGCAGGCGGTCCGTCCCACGCATCCCAACCTGACGGACCGTACATGAACAGCACTCCGGGTTGGTCGCCCACATCTATCCGCTCCACCTCGTGACGCCAACCAGGCCGTACACGCTGTGGCCACTCACTGGTCAAGAGCCCGACAAACCTATCGGCCGCACGTTCGGTATCCCATACGCTCCACCAGACAACGCCATGGTCGCCACCGGTCTCGAGCACGGCATAGCGATCCCCATCCCAACCCATCGCACCCAATCGACCGGTCATCTCGCTACCCGTCAACTCGGTCAACATAATCCCGATCTCGAACTCACCGAACCCGTCCTCGTGGAACGCATCGATTGAGTCGACAAACACCAGGTCGGTAGGAGCATCACCGATGCGATAGCGGCCGGGGTGAAGGATCTGTTCCGTCGACTCAGGCAGACGGGGACCGTACGGAACCGTGTCCGGATACTGACTCACGAACCACAGTACGAAATCAGCACCCGATAGATACGGGAAGATCAGACCCTCCCTTATCACCATCGGTGCAGCTGCAAGCACGGGCATCTGATCCTGCTGATCACGGACTTGGCCACGAGCTTGCGACCAGACCTCGGCCAGCATTTCGACTCCATAGTCTGGCAGCATGTCGAGCATCGCGACGAGTGTAGCCTGACCCTCCAGCATGGCCTGCGCGGCAAGCCGCCGATCGTTGCCCCGTTCGTTAGACAGAAGAGGTTTGACCGGCATGTACTGATCCTGAAGGACATGTACCAATTCGTGGCTCAGTGTGAATCGCAATACCACCGGATCGAGGTCAGCTGGCAGAAACAGCATGGCAGAATCGGGATCGTAGTAACCCATCACCTGCTCGACGTACAGCTCCGAGAGGAGCTTTCTCATGTCCAGAGTATCCGGAATCAGGCCAAATAAGCGATACACCGTAGACAATCGCTCCAACTCGGCCGGGGGCAGATCGGTCTCGATCTTCGCGTCGAGGTAGGCCCGTATCTGGTCACGACTACGCACGGCAATCTGGGGTGGTGACTTGAACGGAAGTCCCACGTGCCGCTCGATGGTCGACTGTACCTCTGCCGCAATCTCGTGCACGCGGCCCTCGGTTTGCGCCTGGTCGGGAGCACATGCTGGGAGGGTGAGGGCCATCAGACCTAGGTATCGGCGCTTCACTGTCATAGGGCGAAAGCTAACTACGAGAGAAGACTGAGGAGGGGAAGCAGGGGAAGGTGGGGAAGGAGTCGGATTAGAAGGTGAAGGAGGGAAGAATATGGATCAGAAGGGGAAGGAGGGGTGATCTGCTTCCCCTTCTTCCCCTTCTTCCCCTTCTCATCTCCTCAGGATCCTTATGGATCCGTTGACCGTCTCCAGCCAGAGGCGTGGGCCGCCACCTCCGATCGTGCCCGAAAGCCTCTTGGACGAGAAGCGTCCCTGAACGGTGAGCGGGAAATCGGTTTCTATCCCACCATTGACGGTAGCCGCCGTAACGTCGGCGCCCACACCGGCAGGAAGCTCGACGGTTATACTGCCGTTCACCGTCTCGAACTCGAGTGAACCTTCCCAATCTGCCGTTCCAATCCGCGCTCGGATGGATCCATTGACAGTCTCAGCTCGGGCAAGCCCCGACGTGCTGACATCGACATCACCGTTCACGGTGTATGCCTCTACATTGCCACTCAGGGATTCGACTTGGATCTCACCGTTAACAGTTCGACCCACGAAGTCCACACCTCGTGGTACGTGCACGGTGAAGTGCACGCTCACGTCGATGTTGTCGGTGCTGTTTCTGCCGCGCCCGCCGGGCCGGCACTCGTTGGGATGATCTGCGCGTCGCGGTGTAGGATAAACCGCGCAGATCGTTACGCCGCCGCCGTGCTCGATAACCTCGAAGTCGATGTCCTCGGCGTTGCCGCGCCGGTGCTCACGGATGACCGCCGTAACCTCGACCTCACTCCCGTTGCTGGCAACGGCTGTTACATCTCCCAGCACGCCGACCACTTCGATGTGGTCACCCTGCTGGATGCTGCCCTTCCATTCGAAATCCTGACCGGCGAGGTCACACACCGGTATCGCCAGCAGCGCCAAGAGTGTGACGGTCGGTAAAGCCTGCTTGTGCATATCTCGATTCTCCTTTTATGACTCGTGTTCACCAGAGTATTCCGGGTCTGCCAATGCCTATCAGCTATCGTCGTCTCAGAGCTATGTCGCCGCTGAACGATTCGAGATCGATCCGCGCGCTGCCATTCCCGACGGTAAAGCTGAATTGCCTCCCCTGGCTCCACGTCTCAGTAAGCGTTATGGGAAAGCCAGCATCGAAACTGCCTGAGAAAGTCGAAACCGATATGGCCGCATTGATGTTCTCGGGGACGGCAACGATCACGTCGCCGGAGTGCGTGCTGAGTTTGTAGCGACCGCCGTCCTCTATCATGCCGTCGAAGCGCACCGCGCCATTCACGGTGGTGGCCTCGACTTGAGACGATCGTATGTCAGTGAGGATGATTACGCCGTTGGTCGCGTCAGCTCTGACACTGCCGGTGACTGCGGACATGCGGATTGAGCCGTTCGTCGAGTAGGCGTTGACGTCACCGACAACATCTCGCAGCTCCAAGTCGCCTTGCACCGAGTAGAGGTGCACGAACCCTGTAGCACCCGCCACGGTTAGCTCACCGTGGACTGTCTCAACCCGCACCTCGCCCAACTCACCTGCGAGATCGGCGCCGACGTAGGTGCCTTTGATGTCAACGTCGGTACCGACTGGTACCGTCACTTCCACGTCTACGTTGGCGACCCCTCTGGCCGATCGAGGTCGCAACCGCACGACCGATGACGACTGCGAGATCCCCATGCGCGTACGGCTCGAATGATGCGCCACAATACGCATTTCGTTCCGCGCCCACGTCTGCACCACAACCTCCCCCTGGAACGCATCTACGTCGAGGCGCGTACCTGGCTGAACGGTGATTACCGTGTCCGTTTGCTGCGGGATTGCGGCGCTGATCAGGACGCTAGCTAGCAATGTGTTCAACATCTTCTGAATCCCTCGTTCTCAGCTCGCCGCGCTGGCGATTGTTGTCGCGCGCCGCAAGAGCTGGATCTTCTGTTTCATGGTCGCAGCCAGGTGAGCACTCAGGTAGCGATTGGCTGGATCATCTCTCAGAGCCTCTTGCGCTTCCCCAATGGCCCGATCGATCGTCGCCAGGCTCTGCTCCAGGACCTCAACGGTGCTGCGATCCAGCCGCTCTCGTGCTTGGCGCAACACGCGTTCCAGCTCGGCTACCGCAGCGTCGTACTCGGCTATGTGGAATCCGACCAACACGGCTTCGGCCACTGCCGCCTCGGTAATAGCAGCCACCTGGGGAAGCTCGAGTTGAGTAGCTTGTGGCCTCAGTAACAGCGTGGTCGCCGCCGATATCATCACCAGGGCGATCCCCGCAGCGGCGAGCTGTGGTATGGAGACGGTGATCCGACCACGGCGCCTGGCCTGCCGTTCACCAATGGCCACCACCCCGGGTTCAGGCGACCGGCGGGTGCCGATCCGTTCGGCCACGCCGCTCCAGAGATCACTGGTTGGCGGCCGGTTCTCCAAGGCTCCGGCCTCAGCTACAACCGCCCGCAGCTGGTCGATTGTGTCACGACACTCGGTGCAATCCACGAGGTGAGCCTCGAGTTCCACACGCTCACCCTCGGCTAGATCACCGTCCAGATATTCCGAGAGTCGATCTCTCCATGTGTCGCGCATCATCTCTCCGTTACCGCTCCATATACTGACGCAGGGCCATGCGGGCCCTATGCAGCTGCGCTTTCGAGGTACCCGCGGTCACACCGAGCATCTTGCCGATCTCGTGATGCTTGAATCCCTCCACATCGTGCAGCACAAACACCTTCCTTGCGCCCTCCGGCAGGCGACCGATCGCCGACTCGAAATCCATTTCCAATTCAGGCGTGGCCTCCCGGGCCGATATTCTCTCGATGATCCCCTCTCCGTCACGCAACCGATCACGTTCCCTTCCCCGAACTGCCCTCCGCCCGAGAATCAA
>JAUVRV010000212.1 GCA_030597435.1 Gemmatimonadales bacterium
GTCGCGTCCAACCAAACCTCGCTACTCGACACCGTCATATCTGTCAGGGTACCTGCGCTCTGGTTGGACACCGCTACGACTTGTGCCGCTGGAAGAGCACCCTGGCGGTACGCCCTGTAGAACCGGACGGTGTCACTCGATACCGCCAGCTCTGGCCCCACTCTCACCGTGAACTGCACTGGCACTATCACGGTTTCGGCCACAGGCGAGGAGATCTCGAGATTTGTTGACAGCGTTGCCGGGGTCAGATCGGTGTCGGTAATCCGGACCGCCACTGTTGCCGGGGCAGTGCTCGAACTCGGATTGTCCACCTGTAGCCAACTCGAAGCGGCAGGATCGATGACACTGAGCCCATCGAGTGTGCCCCCACCCAAGTTCTCGATCATCAGCACATGCTGCGTCGGAACGGGGTCATACCGTGCAGCCGTGAAGTTGATGTTGTCGCTCGAGGTGCCGATCACCGCGGGAAGGCCAACCTCATATGTGACTACTATCTCTGCGGGTGTGTTGCCTGCGACGGGAGAATCGACTAACACCGTGTCGATGTATGTGCCGGGAGCCAAACCTGTGGTCAGTGGTTGCAGGGATACTTCAGTCGGAGCTGTTCCCCCTGGAGGAGTTACCCCTAGCCAAGACCCGTTCCCGCTGGTCGTGATCCCGCTCAACGTGCCACCCGCACCGCTCGCGATCGCTATTGTCTGTGAGACCGGTAGCGCCTGGCCAGAGTCAGTATGGAACGTGAGCGCGTCGCTCGAGAGTGCCAACTCCGGTCCGGCCAAAACAGTTAGCGACACGGGAATCGTAGTGGGACTCGCAGGATCGTTCGACACGACCGATATCGTCGTCGTGTACGTGCCCAGGGTGTCGTTGGGGTTGCTGGCGTCTAGCCTGAGCCGCGTAGGAGCAGTTGTACCCTCCAGCGACACGCTCAACCAAGAGGTCGGGTCAGCTGGCGGTGTTACCGTAAGCGTGCCGCCACCCACGTTCTCTATACTCACATACTGCGGTCCTAGAGCCTCGGTTTCGGTCAGCGTGAACCGGACATCGGCTGGCGACAATTGAATCGCGGTAGGGCCTGACGGAGCTGTGCCAAGCCACTCGAACGAAACATCAACAGTAACCGTGCTAAGACCTGGCCCACTAACGTCAACCGTACCGGCGTAGCTGTTAGGGCTCAGTAGCAACGTATCAACTGACAATACAACGGAGTCAGGCAGGAAACCGTCGTCGACGAGCAGCCACGATGGATTACTGCTAGTCGCCGTGAGTCCTTGCAGGGAGCCGTTTGATGAGTTTGAGATCAACACGGTTTGTGGTACAGAGATCCAGAGGTCGACGACTCCGAAAAACGCTACTAGTTCGGCCGACAGAGCTATCTGCGGACCGGCAAGTATGGTGTACTCGACCGGAAGGATGTCGGGGCTCGAACTGCTGTTCGACGTGACTACCACCTCGGCGGTGTGTGTGCCTGGCGAGTACCCGGCAGCATCAGCCGTCAGCCTGATCCGGGTGGGATTCCCTGCGGGTTCCAGAGCAACGCTCAGCCATCCAGCTGTGTCGGCCGCTGATGACACGGTCAGCGTTCCGCCACCCACGTTCTCGATCTCGATGACACGCTCGAAGGGGAGTGCCTCCGTGAGGACCGAGCTGAACCGCACGGTACCCGGCGAATAAGCGGCGAGCGGCGCGACAAATGGGTCGACCTCATACTGTACGGCCAGCGCTGCCGGACTCGCCACGGAGGAACCTACGGATATCGTACCCGTGCCCGCCGGAGGCGTTGCCAAGGCCGTGTTGAATCCTAGGGTCAGCTCGGTCGGCGCGGTATTACCTTGCAGTATTGCTGACTCAAGCCAGCCGGGGCGTGTCGGCGGCGGTACGAATGTCAGTACTCCGTTCGACCCGTTCGTCACCGCCACAGCAAGATCGGGTCGAAGCCCCTGACCCTCAATCCCGCGGAACGTAACCAGATCAGTTGAGAATTCGATGGTGGGCGCGGGTAATACGGTAAGGACAGCGGGGACCACGCGAGGACCAGTTGGATCGTCTGACGTGACTGTGACCTGTGCGGTGTGTACGCCCGGCGCGTAGCCAGCAGTGTTGGCCCTGAGTCTCAGCCTCCTCGGATTTCCCGCAGGCTCCAGCGAGACACTCAGCCATCCGGCGGTATCGGTCGCAGAGGTCACGGTCAGTGAACTGCCTCCCACGTTCTCGATCTCGACCACGCGATCGCTCGGCAAAGGCCCATTGCTCACCGCCGTGAAGCGCACACTATCGGGCGAGAGGGCGAGGCTGGGTACGCCTTCCGGAGCCACACGGTACAGGACGTCAATAATCGCCGGCGTGTTGCTCGCGACACCGGACGTGACTGTCACCGTCGCAGTATGATTTCCAGGTAGCAGCGAGGCCGTCAACGCGGCGTCGGGTTCCAGCAGGAGTTCTACCGGGGCTGCACTGGGCCCCACAGGAGTCACGTTGAGCCAGGGCTCTGAGCTGTTCGCGGTCACTCCGTCGAGCGTCCCATCGCCACCATTCGAGATCTCTATCGACTGACCGGCTGGCGGTGCTTGTCCATCGACCGCGTAGAAGTCAACGCGATCCGACGACAGCGACAAGGCTGGCCCCGGCGTCATCGTGAACACCACAGTGACCGTGCGAGGTCCTGTCCCGTCACCCGTTACCAGCACCTGGGCTGTACTAGTCCCCGGCGTGAAGTTGGTGGAATCCACCCGCAGCGTGAAATTGGCTGGTGCCGTAGTTGAGCTAAGTGGGTCAACGTCCAGCCACGTTTCGGGGGGTGGTGGGACCGATAGCCCGGTCAGGGTTCCCGAACTGTCGTTCTCGATTCTGATGACCTGGCCATCTGGCAGTGCACCCGCTCGAGCCATCGTGAACCGAACGGTGTCGGGCGAGACGGCTACTGCTGGTCCCTGACTGACGTCCAGTCTAACCGCCACCGTATCACTGCCACCCTCGGCAGAGGTGACGAGTACGGTGTCACTGTGTGCTGTGGGTACGAGCCCGGTCGGGTCCGCGGTCAGCGTCATTATGGCCGGTGTCACCGTCGTGTCGAGCGAGACGGTGAGCCATCCCAAATTGGGCACTATCGAGGCGCCAAAGTCTATGTTACGGCGGTGCCTCTCCGCCACGCTCACCAGCTTTGTGATCGGAGTGGTACTTCGTTCGACGGCCACGAGATCGATCTGGTCGGCCGAAAGGAAGATCTGCGGTGCTCCGACCACCTCATAGGTCACGTCTACAGTGACGTCCTGCGGCCGCGCGACCCGCGATGAGATCGTCACAGTGGCATCGTATGTTCCCGGTTGCAGCACACTGGTCGGTGTCAAAGTGAGGGTCGCGGGTGCCACGGTCGACGCTAGTGAGCTGTCGAGCCAATCCTGCGGTCCATTCGGCGGATACACGATGCTGCTCACTTCGAGTTCGAACAGCGTACCCTCTCCACCGTTGGTGATGCTGAGAACCTGGGGCGGTGGTATACTGCCGCTCTCGGTGGCACCGAACACCAGCGTGTTGCTCGAGACATCGATGCTTTGTGTCCTGCCCACCTCGAATGTGACAGTGACCTTGCGTGGGCTGTTGCTGGCGCCCGACAGCAACGCGTCGAAAGACGCAGCGTAGGTTCCGGTGCTCAGCAACTCGGCGTTGGCGCGGAGAAGTAGGGTCGTGTCGTTGACGGTAGCAGTTTCCAGCCACCCTGACTCCGCACCCTGATATGCCACTTCACTGAACTGCAATCCTTCGAGGGAGCCTCTGCCGTTGTTGGAGATGACCACGGTTGCTGTATCGGGTGTGTCACTGCCCGCAGGGGCGAAGAACCGAACCTCGCGCAGCGAGATGGCAAGAGTCGGGACCTCCGCTGGCGGAGTGACACCGGCATCACATGCCATGGCTGCGAGCAGGGCCACTATGGTCCGCTTTGCGGCGCTTAGCCGCGTGCTGGAGAGTCTAATCCCCTTCATCAGAAGCGGTACTGAGCCCCAAGGGATAGGATCAACCCTGTGCGTAGCCCGCCGTTGTCGAGCGGGACTAGTAGTGCTGTGATGATCGTCATCCCCGTACCCTGGTTTGCGCCGGTGGCGCAGAACGTGGACCAGGACTCTGAACAGGGGATTGCCCACTTGACGCCGATGCTGGCATCAGTCCGACTGTCGTTACCGTCCGGTATCGTGGTTGCCGGTACGACCCGAGTGTACGGCTCGGTGTACTCGATGTTCTGTGGTATGCTGATGCTGCTCTTATCCAACTCGATGTCGGAGAGAAGGTCTGCGGCAAAGGTGACTCCGCCAGCCAGGAGAAGATCGAATCCCAAGGCGGCGAGTAGGCCGTGATTCTGCAGCGAGTCGGCAAAGGCTCGGTAGCGGTAACCCAGGTTGAGGTGCGGTGTGAAGATGCCGAATTCCCAGGATGCCACTCCCAGCGCATTGACCGCGAACGTCCCGAGGCCGAGTAGTTCCTCTTCGCTACCGGTAGGCAGTCGAATATCGCTCCGCAGCGCAAAACCGAGGTCGGATGACTGCCGTATGTTCAGTTTGGCCCTGATCCCGATGTCGCCGAAACCGATGGCCGATCCCTGTTGGTAGCTTGTTTCGGTGAGTTGCGGGTCTGCCGCCGGCCCACCAAAGCTGTATACGGAGTTCGATCCGAATGGCAGTATCTGGGCTTCGCTCCTGCCGCTCAAAGACGTCCGCACTACTGGAATCGCTATTCCCAGATCCAGGTTGTTCAGCACTCCGTATGTGACGAAAAAGGATGAGACCCACGTTTGCAGTTCAACATCCATAGTGACCTGCAAGATGTTGTTTTCCTGCACTGGATTGCCGAAGCCTGGAGTTCCCGGGATGTCCACATGGCGGAAGTTGAATGCGAGGTTGCTGAGCGGAACGCCACGGAGGGCTTGGAAGCGCATGGCGGTCAATAGTACGCCGACGAGTAATTTCTTCTTCCCCAGAGTCGGAGCACGTTCGGCATAGATCGGACCCGCCGAAAGACGCCGAGTCTGGATGCGTCCGCCCGGCGTGAATTCGATAATGCTGCCCGTGCTCGTGGCCGGTGTGGGAATGTTGGAGATGCTGCGACCGATCGCATCGGTGACGAAGCCGATCAGAAGGTTGTTCCCGCCTTCGACTGCATCTGAGAACGTCAGTGCGGCATCTTGCCCACTCGTGTTCTTGAGGCACAAGAGCGCGTCGTTGCCGCAATCGCCGAATCGGAACAGGTTCTCGAAAGTGCGCCGTAGGCTCTGTCCGTCGAGCGGTGCAGAGAAGAGAAGGGACAGCCCAAGACACAACACGTATGGTTTCAAGGCGAACCTCAATCGCAAATGCCTCCAGGCGATCTGAAGCTAGCTGCGAATTCCAATGCGATCAAGAGACCATCAGTGCAATTTCTGAACCGGTGGCTCAAAGGGCCGGAGTGGCCGACGTTGCACGCAGAATCTCGCATCGCGTCTGATAGCCATTGCATACACGCAACAGATCCCCGGATCCAGAACTCAGAGGTGTGAGACCTGGACATTACTAGCTGACACGTGGAAGAAACCGTAACTTAGATTGCCCTGACCCATTCATTGAGACCTCTTCTTTCCGGACTGTTGGCTGTCGAGATGCATCATGAGTGA
>JAUVRV010000369.1 GCA_030597435.1 Gemmatimonadales bacterium
CACCTACCCCGAAGTTCTGCCCTTCGGCAGCGAGGAGAAACCCTCCGTACGGAGAACCGGACAAATAGCCACCGAAGCCTGTGAGTCGCCACCGGTCTCCCGGCCACACGTCTACTTGGGCACCGGCAGTGTGGTACTCGACCGGCATCGCTGAAACCACCTCGCCGGCGCAGTTGAGAGTGCGATACTCGTATTGACCCACGCCATAACCGAGTGACAACCGATAGCGCCCGGTGGAATCGGGTTCCACTGAGACAGGAGCCGCCTGCCACAACAGGAGGATTAGTGGACCGGATAGTATCTGCGGCCTCATCGGGGCCTACCTGTGAAGGACGTCCCCAAGGTGTGAGGCCAGCGTCAAGGATCCGTCAATCAGCGGCCCTACTCGGTGCGCAGCGTCTCCATCGGATCCGTGGCTGCCGCCTTTCTTGCGGGGAAGTAGCACGCGGCCAGTGCAACCGCGGCCAACAGCACAGACACCGCAACGAATGTCGAGGGGTCGGTGGCGGTGACCCCGAACAGGAAGCTCTCGAGTGTGCGTGAGACCGCATAGGCGCCCGCGATACCCAAGGCTACACCGATCACCGTTAGTACCAAGCCGTCTTTGACGATCATTCCAACCACGTTGATACCGCGCGCGCCGAGTGCCAGTCTGATGCCCATCTCACGGTGCCGCTGCCCTACCGCGTAAAGCATCGAGCCGTATATGCCGCCGGCGGCGAGGATTATTGCGACCGTGGCGAACGAGATCAGCAGTACCGAATAGAACCGAGGCTCGGCAATCGAGTTGGCGACCTGGCGCTCGTATGGGATGATGTCAACGATGGGAAGGTCCGGCTCGATCGCCCAGAGCGTCTCGCGTAATTTCTCTGCCAGCGGGCCGAACGCCACACCGGACTTCACCGCAAACTGGATCCGGCTGCCCGAGGCATAGGGAAAGAACGGAACGTACAAATGCTCGTCGTCTTCACGATGGAGTCCCCAGTGACGCATGTCATCGATTACTCCAACAACCGCGGCACGCATATCACCGATGTAGAACGACTTCCCCACGACACGCTCTTCACCAAATACGCGCCGTGCCAATGACACATTCATTACCGCGGGGGCCACGGTTGCGAACTCGTCAGCATCCACGAAGCCCCTGCCCTGCACCATGCGCGATCCGAGCACCTCAAAGTAGCCCGGAGTGACCGGAGTTATTATTGCGCTTTGAGGGTTGCCGACCGGGGAGCCCTCGGTTGACTCGTCTGCTACCTCCGTCGGCGGGCGAATCACATCCATCCAACAGCACATGCTGCCACCAGGGGTGCCGAGCGGTACAGTGACACCGGCTGCCGCCAGCTCGACGCCCGGCATTGTGTTGACTCGTTCGAGATACTGGCGGGTGAACTCGCGTCGCTGTTCTTCCGAGTAGGCCGGTCCTGGCCGCAGGTTCACGACGGTGATGTTGGCCGTCATAAAACCCGGGTCGACGTTCATGAGCCGCACGAAGCTGTTGAAAAGCAGCCCGGCACCCACCAGCAACATCAGGGCTAGAGCAATCTCCAGCACCACGAGGCCGGAGCGGAGTCTCAGTCTGCCGCGGCCAGCTGTAACGCTACCGGTGGCCTCCTTGAGCGCGTCGCTCACGTCAGCACGCGCGGCCTTGAATGCGGGAGCCACTCCGAACAACACGCCCGTTACGATCGACACAACCAACGCGAACCCCATCACGCGCCAATTGACCGCGATATCATCAACTCGTGGTATGCTGCCTGGGTTCAACGCCTCGAACGCATTGACACCAACGTAGGCCAGCAAGACACCCAGTGCTCCACCCAACACCGAAAGGGAAACGCTCTCTGTAAACAGTTGCGCCATGACACGGGACCTACCGGCGCCGAGTGCCGAACGGAGCGCCATCTCGCACTCGCGATCGGTGCCGCGCGCCAGCACCAGGTTGGCTACATTGGCGCACGCGATGAGCAGCATCAGACCCACCGCGCCGAGCAACATGTAGAGAGTCGTCTTGACGTCACCCACGATCGCATCGTGTAGTGACACGATCGAGTACATCCTGGGCGAACCGTCACGTTGTGTGTAATTATCCGGGTGTTCTTCTGCCAACCGCAACGACAGCGCATCCAACTCGGTTTGTGCCGCCTCTTGGGTAATACCCTGCTTGATACGTGCAACGACCGACATGATGTACCAGTTGCGACTGATCGCGGTATCGTCGTAGCGGTTATACGGCACGAAGATGTCGACTTCGTCGCCCACATCCGCGACCGGGCTCTTGAAGCTGCGGGGCAAGATGCCTACAACCGTCAGAGACTGTCCGCCCACCGTGATGGTTCTGCCAACGGCCTCTGCGTCACTGCCCCAACGTGTTTGCCAGATACGATGGCTGACCACGGCAACCCGGGCTGGCCCTGCGAAATCTTCTCCCGCAAACAAACGACCACGGTGTTGTACCACACCCAGGATGCGAAAGTAATCTTCCGTCACCAGAGCGGTCTGTACGTTCACCGGCGTTCCGTCGTTGGTGAGGTCGACCGTACGGTCCCATGCACCGGCCATCATGGAATAGGAGTTGGTGCGATTCTGCCAGTCCCGCATCAGCGGCACCGAGTGGGCTGGCTGGTCGAAGAACATCAACTCCTCGGGGTTGGGATACGGCAACTTCTTGAACAACACGCCGTCAACAATGCGGAAGATCGTTGTGGTTGCCCCAATCCCTATGCCGAGAAGCGCGATCACCAACAGTGAAAACCCAGGGCGTTTGACATTGGAGCGAAACGCGTAGCGTAGGTCCTGCATCAGCGATCCCATGAGATCGCCCCCTCTTTTGCGTGAGATACGGTAGCGTGTGTGTGCGTGAGAATCCAGCCGACGTCGGGCGAACAGGTAACGTCCACCAACTGCGAACACCTGGCCCCAATACCACCGACGAGCACGTGGCAGCGTGCGACGCGAACACAACTCGGCGAAATCCTGTCGCAGATCTCCCAGTATCGATCGGCCCAACGGTCCCTTGGGCAGGCAACGCGCCAGGATTGCCTCGGCTACCGCTGGTGGCGCTGCCGCTCGATTGATGCCGGTGCTCATGATCCGTCCAGCACCGTATCGAGTCCGCGCCACAACTTGAGCAGCGCCGAGCGCGACACGCGCAGAGCTTCCAACCCCGCTTCCGTTACGCGGAACTTCCGCATCGGATGCCCGCCCCGCTCCGGAACCGGATTGCCAGCTTCCAGTTCCCAGTCGACGTACCCCTTGGCCTCGAGCCGGTCGAACGTGCGGTATAGCGCGCCCCGAGAAACCGATCGCCCAGCCGACCGCTCCAGTTCCTTGCGAACCTCGATGGCGTACGCCTCGTCTCCCTGCTGCAATACCGCAAGCAGCACCATCTGTTCGAACTCGCCAATGTAAGAAGGAGCCATTAGTCCTCACCGATGTCGCTAATGTATACTTCGCTAGATTGGAGTATACAATGTATTCCTCGCATGTCAAGAAGCTACTGCCGAGTCCCTCTCTCCCTTACGGATTAGGAGGGAAGGAGGGGAAGCGGCCACGGAGTGAAACGATCACGGACCTCGGCTGTCGCAGAGGTGAGAGTAC
>JAUVRV010000266.1 GCA_030597435.1 Gemmatimonadales bacterium
GTGAACCGGCCCGATCGGTTGTTGAAGTAGGCCAGCCGCCCGCCCCGCCCCGACGGAATCAGCAGGTCCTCGTCACCGTCATTGTCGACGTCGTACCATGTCAGACCCGGCCCAAGCTGACTCAGCTTCATGGGCAACAGGGGTTGGCGCGAGTAATCGTCGAACAGCATATCCGTGTGGGCATGCTCCAGCTGGTGCGACACGTCGGTGAAAAACATGCCCCCGGGACCTAGAGGCTCTGTTGGACCCGAGTCGGCTGCGCGCTCACTTCCGGTCTGACGAATCTCAAATAGCCGGTTCGGCTCGACCGCTTCGATCACACTCCGTGTGCCGTTACGCCAAACGATCTCGATCGTCATATCCGTGGCCTCTCCGGCCGCGAATGTGTACTGCTGATCCGATCCGGAGAGGAACATGCCGCCGGCGGTCACCTCTTGCTGCTGGACGGGTACGGCCCCGCCCAGGAGCCTGATCTTGGCACCGATGGCTTGGGTGTTGGGGCTGCGACCCACCAGGCGCACCGCCACGCGTGGGGCAGTCGCGTCGTTGCGGAACACCCCAACCGGGAACCCGAGCCGGCTGATGACGACGTCGAGATCTCCGTCGCCGTCGAGATCGGCAACGGCCGGTCCGTGTGAGACGTCTGCTTCGTTGGCGAAGCCCCACGCGTCACTCACATCCTCGAACGTGAGGTCGCCGCGATTGCGAAAGGCGTAGTTGCGGGTCTCCAGGGTCGGTGATGTGGCACGCTTCTCACGCCAGTCGAGACTGGCGGGCATGCGCCGCATGCGGTTCACATAGTCGTCATCGAACTGGTCCCACAAATGGCCCGTGGTGACCAGAATGTCCTCGTACCCATCCAGGTCGACGTCCAGGAATAGGGTGGCCCAGGTCCAATCGGAGGCCTCGACGCCGGCGTATTCGGCTATCTGCGCAAACGTGTTGTCGCCGCGATTGAGGAATAGTGTATTCCGCTGTACCTGCGGGCGGTGCTCGTTGTTGCCGATGAGCTTGGGCAGGGGTGTGTAGGAGGGGCGTTGCGATTTCCTCATTCTGCTGTCGCGACTCAGCATGTCGGTCTCGAAGAAGTCCACGTGACCGTCGCGATCGATGTCGGCGAAATCCACCGCCATGGTGGCACTGCTGGTAGTGCGCAACGACAGTCGTGGTGCTAGCCGGAAGTTGCCGGCCCCATCGTTGAGCCAGAACAGGTCGGGATCCTCGAAGTCGTTACAGATGTATAGGTCAGGGTCGCCGTCCTGGTCTACGTCGTAGAACCGTGCGGCCAGACTGAAGTAGTCCGGCGCTTCGGTGAGGACATTCCCGTCCTCATCCAGGAAGCGTCCATTCGTGAAGGAGACCGGCTGAAACCGCCCCTGACCGTCGTTGAGGTACATCCAGTCCGGCTGGGCCCGTTCGATGTGGGCCACCATGCCAAGTTCGGGGAGCTGGCGGAGCCGGTAGAACTCCCTGAATCTGGGAGTGATCTCGTAGCGATCGCCGACCTTGCGGACCACATTCTCGAACGTCACCTCGCCGGGGGCAAACTGGTCCGCGGCCGACCCGATCTTGTAGTTCGCGATGTAGAGATCCAGGTCGTCGTCGCCGTCTATGTCGGCCAGCGTCATCGTGCCGCTGGCCATGTCAGACGTCAGGCCGGCTTCGGGTCCGGCGGCGGAGAATGCGCCGCTGCCGTCGTTCAAGAACAGCGTGTTGGGGCCACCCAAGGCCGACACGAGAAGATCCAGGTCTCCGTCGCCGTCGATGTCCGCAAAGACAGTTCCGGCCGAGGGTTGGTCTACCGCATCCACGCCGCGTTCCTGTGCTACTTCCTCGAAGTGCCAGTCACCTAGGTTGCGGTACAGGACGTTGGGACCCTCGATGCTGGTGAGGTAGATGTCCACGTGTCCGTCGCCGTCCATGTCACCCAGCGACACCCCCGAGCCGTGACCCACGTAGTTGGCCCAGAGATGGGGTTGTTGGCTCACGGGGTTGGTGAAATCCAGGCCCGTGGCGGCCGCTGAGAGCTGCGTGAACCCGACTGGCCCGCGGCGGGGAACGGCCAGGCTTCGCCAGCGGAAGTTACCCTCGTCGTGCCACTCGGTTGACGGCTTTCCGCCGCAGCCCAGGCCAGTGCAGAGCAGACCAGCCAAGATGACTGTCGCGGCGTTGCGCGCGGCGATACGGTCGCTTGATGAGGGTATCACGGGTGTAAACCTAACACTCCTGTAGCTAGAGGATTGCGGCCCCTGCGAGTGATTCAGCCGCGCGTTGTGACCGGCGGTATTTGGGATATGTTAGTGCAATGAAGCCGCTGGAGGGAGACGCCAGATGAAGTTCCTCGCCCCCGGGATCCTGGGATCGCTCGCGCTGGTGGCGGCTGCTCATGCGGTGTGGGCCCAAGACACGACCAGCGCCTCGTCCGCGACCCTCTTCTCGTCACACGATGTGCTGGAGCTGACTCTCGAGGCTGACTTCCACCAGATAAGGCGCGACAGGAGCCAGGACACCGAGTACCGGCCGGGCCGGATCTCCTGGGCACAACCGGACGGCTCACGTCGGAGTCTCGCTGTGGGTGTAAAGACCCGTGGCATATTCCGGCTCCGGCGTGACGTATGCAACTTCCCGCCACTGCGCTTGAACTTCCGGACCAGGGATGCCGCGGGGACCGTGTTTGCCGGGCAGGACAAACTCAAGTTGGTTGTCCATTGCCAGGATCACCGTGACGAGTACGAGCAGTATGTGTTACGGGAGTACCTGGCGTATCGGGTCTACGCGCTGCTCACCCCGTTCAGCTTCCAAGTCAGGTTGGCTCGCATCACATACGTCGGAGTCACGGACAACGATACTATTAGCAAGTACGCTTTCTTTATAGAGGATGAAGACGAGATGGCCCGCCGCAACGGCGGGTTGATCTTGGATCGGGAAGGGGTCCACCAGGCCGATATCGACGAAGGGCAGGGCACATTCTTCTCCGTCTTCCAATACATGATTGGAAATACCGACTGGAAAGTGTCGGTGTTACACAATGTCAGGCTCGTTTTGCGCGATGGTGACCCGATTCCTGTCGCTGTGGCGTATGACTTAGACTGGTCGGGTGCGGTGAACACCGAATATGCCGAACCGGATCGCGACTTGGGTATGCGCAGCGTCAAGCAGCGCTTGTTCATTTCTCCCTGCCGCACGGAGTACGACCTGTCGCGTGTGCTAACCCTCTTCGCTGAGAACAAGGACACCATATACCGGATGTACTCCGAGCTGGAGGGTTTCAGCGAGACCTCGATCAGGACTTCTCTGGAGTACTTCGATGAGTTCTACAGGGTGTTGGAGCGCCCCGATGCGGTGCGGCGCGTTTTCGTGCGGTCGTGCCCAAGCGGGTGAAAACGGCGTGTTTTTGGCGAATCCGGCGACCGGGGAACCGAGTCGGACCGCTCGCCCAAACTGGGTCCACCGCAATTAAGTCATTGTACTATAAGGATTTATGTGCCTGAACGTCCCCAATTCCGGACAAATAGATCGGTCGCTTAACAGGGTTGACATCAGTCTGCAGGGGGTTCAAAATTAAGGAGCCTGAGTGTAGGCATATCCTGTTACTCTATTGAGTTATGCAGGGACCGTGCGCCGCCCCTTCCAATGAGGCCGGGCCCTGAGCTATAGAATCGGTATGTATGCGGGACAGTCCTCCCCAAGTTGCATTGGGGCGAGCGTGAGGATCACGTCGTGCCAAGCGAATTGGTGTCCGCAGCTGGTTCTGATTGTTGTTGACTCTTAAGTGTTTGTGAGAGGCATGTCGATAGCTCGATTTGCTAGAGTAACCCCACCGAGATCACACTCTCCCGAGGAGGGATATATGTTCCAAAATTTGTTGTATCGTAGCGGTAAAGTGCTTGCACTTGCCGCGCTCACTTTAGTCCTCGGTGCGGGGTCTGCGTTGGCCCAGACCAGCCGTGTCGAGGGCACTGTGAGAGACGCCCAAACGCGGGATCCCGTGGAGAATGCGCGGGTGAGCGTGGTGGGCACCAACCTCTTTGCGTTAACGAACGTGAATGGTTACTACGCGATCGAGAACGTACCGGTTGGCGCCTACGATGTTCGGGTACAGGTGATTGGCTTTCAGTCGGTAGTGTTTACGAATCAGCGTGTTGCGGCTGGTTTGCCGACGACGGTCAATTTCCAGTTACAGCCGAGCATTTTGCGTATTGAGGGCGTAGTAGTAACTGGAGTAGCAGAGGGTACCCAGGCGGTGAAGCTGCCGTTTACGGTGGAGCAGGTGGGAGCGGAGGAACTCCCGGTGCCACCGCAGTCGGCGGAAGCTGCGATCCGCGGTAAGGTTTCGGGCGTGAAGATGGTCCGTAACGAGGGTACACCTGGTTCGGGTATCACGGTGATGTTGCGTGGTGCTACGAGCATCAACACTTCTGGTCGTACCAATGAGCCACTGTATGTGGTCGACGGTGTGATTTTGGGTGCGTCGATGGTGGACGTGGACGCACTCGACATCGAGACCATCGAGGTGGTCAAGGGCGCGGCGGCAGCGGCGATGTACGGTGCGCGTGCGGCCAACGGAGTGATATCGATTCAGACGCGTCGCGGATCTGAGATCCCCGATGGTGAGACATCGATCATCTGGCGTAGTGAGTTTGGCACGAACGGCGTCGAGAACTTGATTCCGCAGGCGCAGGCCCACTGGTATGTGATCGAAAACGCCGAGTGGCTGGGTACGGTGACGGACGCAGCCGGCACGCGCGACAGCCTGGTGAGCGCGGACGACCGCGCATTTGCGCAACGTCCCGACGAGGGTCTGAACTGGAAACCCACCACAGACGCAGTGAGGGACAGCGTATTCACACTCCCCGGATCGGATCCTGACTGCACGCCGCAAACGGGCGATACAGACTGCTTTAGCAAGTGGAGTTACTACATCTCCGACAATGCGTATCCGGGAACGACGTACGA
>JAUVRV010000391.1 GCA_030597435.1 Gemmatimonadales bacterium
CAATGGCCATCCGCATCGGCTCATAGGAGAGGAAGACCTGCTGTTGCTCAATGATCGAGGTGAGCGATTCATCAACGTTTCCGATCGGCTGGGGCCGGATTTCCAGGAGAAATTTGTTGGCCGAGGCGCTGCAGCAGGAGACTACGATAACGACGGCGACATGGATCTGCTCATATTGAATCTGAATGCACGCCCGCGGCTGCTTCAGAATGATGGTGGCAACAGTGCCAACTGGCTCATGATCCATTTGACCGGCACGGAGAGCAATCGTGATGCGATCGGAGCGACGGTCCGAGTCACTGCCGGTGGATCGACGCAGATCAGGCTCAGGGTCAGTAGCTCCGGCTACCTCTCACAAAGTGACCACCGTCTGCATTTTGGCATCGGTGAAGCAACGCGAGTTAGCAGAGTCGAGATCCGTTGGCCCAGCGGCAAGGTGCAGACTTTGGACAACGTCGCAGCGAATCAGATACTCCGGGTAACAGAACCAGCGTCCTGACCAGGAGCCTTGGCATGCTTGAGGAAATCCTGCAGAAAATGAATCAGAAGAATCGCCTTAGGAATGGCAGTACGATGCGGCACGTGGGAGCACTGTCCCTGCCTGTAATCCTGGTTGGGGTCGCGGGCTGGGCTTCCA
Organism: Gemmatimonadales bacterium; assembly: GCA_030597435.1. Classification (GTDB taxonomy): domain Bacteria; phylum Gemmatimonadota; class Gemmatimonadetes; order Gemmatimonadales; family GWC2-71-9. The sequence goes on from JAUVRV010000391.1 coordinate 638, forward strand.
TCGATCAAGGGACCCAAGAGCGCGTATACGTCGGTGAGCAAGTGTGCCGCCAGTGCCATCACATGGCAGGCGATCGGGATCAATTCAATGCCTGGCGGTTGACCAAACACGCCAAGGCATACGCAGCGTTGTCGATGCCTGAGGCCGAGCAAATAGTGGAACTGTCAGGCCTCGACGACGATCCGCACGAAAACCCCATCTGTCTAGGATGTCACACGACCGCGTACAGTGCTGAGGAGTGGGAGTTGGACGATACATTCCACTTTGAAGACGGCATACAGTGCGAGCGCTGCCATGGACCGGGCAGTGAGTACATCAAAGCGGAAGTGATGACGGATCCACAGCGTGCGATGCAAGCCGGTCTCAGGAAGCCCGAGGAGAGCGACTGCCTGGTCTGCCACAAAGCGAAGGGCTCCCACCAGGCAGTGCTGGATGTCAAGCAGTTCGATTATGAGGCCGCCCTCAGGGAGATTGCCCACGGTGGCATCGGTGGGGATCTGCCGACGATCGACGACCAGCAGCCGGCAACGCTGCTTGCGGGTCCCAAGTATGTTGGTGCTTTGACTTGCGGATCTTGCCACGGTGCAACTTCCGACAACCGTGTGTACGGTAGGTGGCGCTTCTCTAAGCATGCGCAGGCCTACGCGATTCTCAATACCGGTCGGGCGCAAGACATCGCCCGTGAAATGCAGGTTCCGGGGAATCCACAGGACTCGCCGCGATGTCTCGAGTGCCACACTACCGGCGCGGGAGAACCTGCCGGCCGTTTCACTGAGAGCTTCGATGGCGTCCAGGGAGTGCAGTGCGAAAGCTGCCACGGTGCCGGTAGTGAGTACATGCCCGAAGCGATAATGCTGGATCCGGTCGGTGTAGTAGAGGCAGGACTGCGGGAGGTTGATCGCGAGACCTGTGTCAGGTGTCACACCCCTGGGATTCACGGGCACGATTTTGATTTCGATGCAATGTGGCCGCAGATCGACCATTCCAAGTGGGTCGACGAGTATTCGCCACCCGAGTACAAGACCCCTCTCAACCTTGCGATCACTCGAGACGGCGCCAGGCTGTTCGCCGCTTGCGAATCATCGAATAGTCTCATCGTTGTTAGTGCCAAGACAGGCGAGGTCTTGTCTGAAGTCGAGATCGGCGTACAGCCACACTTCGTGTATCTCTCACCAGACCAGACCCGGGCATACGTCAGCAACCGTGGCTCGGATGACGTCTCCGTCGTCGATGCCGAGACCTACCAGGTTCTCTCAACGCTTCGGGTGGGCGCCGAGCCCCATGAAATGACGACGAGTGAGGATGGCACAGTTCTGTACGTAGCCAATTCCGGTACCTACGATGTCTCGGTGATACATGTTGCGACCGGCGAGGAAATCAAGCGCTTGGCTGCGTCGCGGGGTCCTTGGGGGGTCGCGCGATCACCGGATGGCGGCCGCGTATATGTGACCAACAATCTGCCGCGTCGCGGGGAGTTTCGAACACCGGCGAAATCTGAAGTCACCGTGATCGAGACAAACAGCTCTACCGTGACGCACCGATACACCATTGACGGGGCCAACCTGGTTCAAGGGATTGAGTTTGCTCCCGACGGTAGGTTTGCACTCGTCACATTGATACGTACCAAGAACCTGGTACCGATGAGCCGCAACGTTCAGGGCTGGATCATGACCAATGGGGTCGGGATCCTATGGCAAGACGGGCGTGTTGATCAGGTGTTGCTCGATGAGGTCAACGATTTCTTTGCAGATCCCACGGCTATAGTCTTCACCAGCGATGGTCGGTACGCTTTCGTTACCGGCGGTGGGATTCAGGCGGTCGCGGTGATCGATGTAGGGAAGTTGATGGGGGTCCTCGAGAGCGCAACTCAGCATGACCGTGCGGAGGTTATTCCGGATCACCTCGGCATGAGCATGGAGTTCGTGGTGGCCAGGATCCCGGTTGGCCAGAGCCCGCGTGGCATGGTCATTTCACCGGACGACAGATACCTGTATGTAGCCGACGGGTTGGAGGATGCAATCTCCGTGATCGACGTTGAGTCTCTCCAACGTGTCAACGTCATCGGGCTGGGTGGGCCGCAGGAGATCACGGAAGCGCGCTACGGCGAGAGGCTCTTCCACAGCGCAGAGTACACATTTGCGCGACAGTTCTCCTGCCATTCGTGTCATCCCGACGGGCATGTGGATGGAATGACCTACGATATCGAACCGGACGGGCTCGGCATCAATCCGGTTGACAACCGAACGCTTCGTGGCATCAACGATACCGCACCATTCAAGTGGGAAGGAACGAATCCCACTTTGAAGCGACAATGCGGTCCGCGGCTGGCAGCTTTCTTTACCAGAGTCGACCCGTTCACTGCAGAGCAAGCAGCGGCCTTGGATCGTTACATAGTCACCGTTACGAGACCACCAAACCGCTATCGCACCAGTGCCGAACTCACTCCAGCCCAGCATCGCGGTAAGGTGATATTCGAGCGGCACTACGATAAGTCCGGCAACTTGCTGCCGCAAACAAAGCGGTGTGTTTTCTGCCATGCACCACCGTACTTCACCAACCGCAACGTGTACAACATTGGCTCGGCGTCCTGGCTGGATTCGAACAAGGAATTCGACGTTCCTCACCTCAACAACATCTATGACTCAGCTCCGTACCTGCATGATGGACGGG
>JAUVRV010000105.1 GCA_030597435.1 Gemmatimonadales bacterium
AAACCAGATACACGCACCTCTCCCGACGACGGCATCTGATCGGCGTATATCAGGCGGAGAACAGTCGACTTCCCGGCGCCGGAATGGCCGGTCAAGAAGGCGAACTCGCCCTTGGCGATGTGAAACGAAACGTCCTTGAGGGCCAGAGAATCCGAGCGGAACGACTTGAATACTTTCTGGAAACGGATCACGGTCGCAGTTGTTCGAACGCTGTCTCGAAATCGGCGATGATGTCCTCGACGTCCTCAATCCCCAGGCTGACTCGCATCAGGCCTTCTCCAATACCCTGCTTGTTCAACTCATCGGCCGACAGTGCAGCGTGTGATGTAAATCGTGGTACTGACACCAGAGTCTCGGTTCCCCCAAGACTGGGTGCATGTGTGACCAGTCGGAGGCGCTTGAGCACGGTCTGAGCTGCGTCAGCGCCACCCTTCATCTCCAGGCCGACCATTCCTCCGAATCCATCTAGTAGTTGTGAGCCGACCTCGTAATCGGGGTGCTGCTCGAGGCCGGGATACCAAACCCTCTCAACTGCGGGGTGCTCAGCCGCCCAGCTGGCAAAGGCTATCCCGCTGGCGTTGTGCCGCTCCATTCTGATAGCAAGCGTCTTGAGGCCGCGCTCCACCAACCACGCCTGATGTGGGTCGATTGCCGGACCCCACACCGTCATCAATCGGCGCACTTCATCGATGACGGGTTGGTCAGATGCCACAGCCCCCGCGATGACGTCGGAGTGTCCGTTCAAGTACTTGGTGGCACTGTGAATGACAATATCGGCCCCGTGTTCCAATGGTCTGCAGTTGACGGGCGTCGAGAACGTCGAATCCACCAATAGGCTGATCCCCAACTCGCGACAGAACGTGGCGAGATAGTCGATGTCCACGACTCTCATCAAGGGATTCGTTACGATCTCTACGAAAACAGCCCGTGAGTGCTTCTTGAGTTGGCGACGCCAGTTCCGAGGATCGCTAGGATCGACATAGCTGATGTCGATACCAAGTCGATGGAGTTCCTCATTGAACAGCCGCCTAGTCCCACCGTAGATCCAGTCGCTCGAGAGCAAGTGGTCGCCCGGGTGGAGTACGGCCAGGTGTGCCATTGCTGTCGCGCCCATGCCGCTGCCAAGGAAAATGGCGTCCTCTGCGCCCTCCAGAGCGGCGAGTCGCTCAGCGATGGCAAGCTGGTTGGGGTTGTTGCCGTACCGTGTATAGATCACACCTTCCGGTGACCCGATCGGGTTGGCAAACGTACTGCTCTGGTAGATGGGCGAAACGACCGGGGTGCTTGCCGCTTTGGAGTGGGGCTCGCCATGGATTGCTTTGGTGGACAGACCAATCGGCGGTTTCGTCATAGTGCCGTGAGCGCCCGGTAGCCACCGGCCTCCTGCTGGACCAGCCGTCGCTCCAGCAGTTCGTCCAAGAGGAGTCGCGTGGCATCGGTCGTCATTTCGAGCCGGGCCGCGAGCTGCGTGGCTGCTGCTGGCCCGGTCTCCATGACGGCTGCGAACGCTCGCTTCACCCTCTCACCTAGTGGACCCAACAGTTGGAACCGGCCATGGCGATCTTCGGCGACCACTGCCAGGCCGTGCCGCTCCAGGACCAGACTGATCGCCTCGCAGTGTGCTTCGCTGACGCCACGAAGCAGGAAATAGCGCGCGCTACCATGGTCCAGCAGTAACTTGCCCACGATCTCGTCGGCACAGGAGATGTCGAGACATCCCACGGCGCCGAAGTCGATCACGGCCACCTGACCCCCGTCCACTCCGTCGAGCAACTCCTCTACTCCGCCGCGGACGGCACGGCCTGTATGACGCGTAACGAGGTCACGGTACCCGGTGGATACGGTGCGATGGAGGATCGTTTTGAGGTCGATGCTGTTCACTCTGGTCACTCGGTCTGTTTAGCGGGTATGATCTGAAGCATCTGGCTACCCGGAAACGGGGCCAGGCTATCAGCCAGTGGGATGTCATCATCCCACGATGGGACGATCGCGATGCGAGCTGTCCCACTGCGTATGCTGAGTTTTCCGTCCCAGCGGTTCAAATAGCGGCGGATCCCTCCCAAACCCTGTCCCCTGCCGGGGTCGCGAAACCGGCTGGCGCCCTGGATGAGAGCTGCTTCCAGCGCCGTCGCGTCACCCCAGCGATCTCCGTAACGGCCGCCTTGAGTCGCCTGAAGGGATCGGCGGAACCCCATTCCTGCGTCCGCCACGGCAATGACCACCACTCGACGGCCTAATCGGCGGCGCCAATGGTATGTCTGGACGGCGACCCAGCCGGACGTGCCGGCGTGCTCTACAATATTCTGACACGCCTCCGAAAGCGCCATACCGAATCCCATTGTCGCCGTTGCTTCCAGCCCCAATTCACCCGACAGGATCGCAGCCGCACGCTCCTGGATTACGCCTACAACGCCGTGTACGTCGTCGGATCCCCGTACCGGTGTGATTTCCAGCAGCACCTCCGACGACCGGGTAACCGATACCCGCGGGACTTTGCCGTGGATCTCGAACCACTCTCCGGCAAACTCGAAGAAGCCGGTGCGGCCCCAATAGTGGAGCACATCCCGGTCGGTGGGGATAGTGAGGCGGGGAGGTTGCCCGCCCTGCTCGACAGTGGTCTGGCCTGCGACCAACAGGCCAAGTAGCCCGTATGGCGCTGCCCATTGGACCGCATGCGCGTCGAACAACAGCCGCTCTTCGCCCGGCACACCGTAGGCCTTGGCGAACTGGTCGAACGAGCGGTCGTCAAAGTGGGCTGGAACCTCGACAACCCGCGTCATTGGCGAACGATCTCCCCCCGGAGGTGGTGATGCAGGTACGTGGCGCCCCGATACGAGAGATTCCGCGCGGCGAACCGGTTCGCGTGACGGATTGCCTCTTCGATCTTCGTATCCTGCACCAAGTGCGACACTATTGTAGCTCCGAACACGTCACCGCAACCCGTGGGATCCAATTGGTCCATCACGTCTGCGGCGGGTATTCTGGCGGTGACAACCGGTCCGGCATCACATGGTTGGCGCTGCGACTCCCGCTGGAATGTAAACGATAGTGTGGTGAAGTAGACCGCACCCAACGGCCCGAGAGTCACGATCAGAAGACCGACGCCGGCAGCTAGCGCGCTGGCGGCAACCTCCATCGGGTCGGACCCGACCAGAGCCATCTCATCTTCGTTGAACTGGACTGCGTCAAAGCAGGACAGCCAGCTGGTAACGTCGTCCAATGCTTCTGGCACTCGGTGGCCATCCCGTCCCACACCGAGAAACAGACTGTGCAGGTCGGCGTAGATCGGTCCGGGGAAGCCATACCTGAGGTGCTGGGCCGTCTCCAACTGCATCTCGAAGCCGGAGATGAAGTTCACGTAGAGAGCGTCCAGGTCATGCACCATAGGGCCCAGTTCTTCCCAGGTCCATGGGGGTACACCGCCACTCAGGTGCTCGGCTACTCGTTCCATGGCTTTGTAGCGCAGCGTCACCCGATTGTTTGGCTCGCGGACTTCTACGAAGCGTGCCGCGGCCGCCCGGTGGGTGAGTCCGGCCAAGAAGTCGTTGGCAAGCGGTGCAAGGTCACTGCCGACCTTGATTAGGGGAACGATCTCCCAATTCGACGGTAGCGCAGTCTCGAGTGCCGCCAAGGCATAACCGATACCACCCCACTCCTCCGCGGGTTCTAGCTCTGCACCACGGCCGTAAATGGTGTCCCACACCATGGTGCCCAACACACCCAATCGCTTCAATCGGTGCCCCAGGCCTGCGCCATGTATGAGGCAGCTGCGCCGTACACGCCCGCGGTTCCGGGCAAGCTGCCGGGTACGATGCGGCACGCCCTCACGCCCGGCCGGAAGGCGCGCTGTCTGACCTCATTGCACATCGGATCGAACAGATGGCTGCCGGCCGCCGTCACGCCACCGCATATCACCACGACATCGGGGTTGAGGATATTCACCAGATTCGCGATGGCCCCACCCAGAATGTGGGCGGTCTCCCTGATTACTTCGAGACAGAACGCGTCTCCGTCGCGTGCCGCTTCGGAAACGGTCTTGGCCGTGAGGCGATCCAATGCGCCGTTCACGTACTGCGGTAGGACTGAGTCGGCACCAGCCTCGATCCCTTCCAGTGCCCTCCGCGCAATTGCCGGCCCCGCCGCATACGCCTCGAGGCAGCCGTAGTTGCCGCAGTTGCACTTCCTACCACTCTGGTCGATGCTGGCGTGTCCAAACTCGCCGGCCACATCGGATGCGCCGTGAAAGATCTTTCCGTCGAGCACGATGCCACCACCGATACCGGTGCCAATCGTGAGTCCCAGGACGATTTTGCCACCTTGGGCCGCACCGCGCCACCATTCGCCCAAGACGGCGCAATTGGCGTCGTTGTCGAGTGTGGCGGGTAGACCCAGTGCCGAGCTGACTCGATCTCTGAGTGGCATATCTGTCCATCCGAGATTCGGCGTCAGCAACACGGTGCCGCTGTGCGTGTCCAGTGGGCCGGGTGCACCGATCCCGATTCCCGCAATGTCGATGTCGGCGCCCAATTCTGCTCGCGCTTGGGACAGGGATACGGTAACAAGGCGCTCGATCTGCTTGACGGCGCCGTCCGGGCCTCCGGCCACATCGGTGGGTTCCATCTGGTAACCGTAGAGAGAGCTGCCGTCTTCAGGCACCGTCCCAACTACGAGATTGGTGCCGCCGACGTCTACTCCGACTATGTAGCGCATGACCAACTCGGCGGGTCGTCGGATCGGTGGACCGGCGGATGCGCCGTGGTCCTACTCAACTTGTAGCACGGCAAGAAAGGCCTCCTGGGGTATCTCAACCGTACCTACTTGCTTCATGCGTTTCTTACCCTCCTTCTGCTTCTCGAGCAGCTTTCGTTTCCGGGTCACGTCGCCGCCGTAACACTTGGCGGTAACCTGCTTCCTCAACGGCCGTATCGTAGTGCGAGCCAGGACCTTCGATCCGATCGAAGCCTGGATGACCACCTCGAATAGCTGCCTGGGAATCAGCTCCTTGAGCTTCGATGCGATCTTGCGGCCCCAATCGTATGCCTTGTCACGATGGATGATCACACTGAATGCGTCGATTGGATCGCCGTTGATCAGCATATCCAATTTCACCAAGTCGCTCTTGCGATACTCGGCGAACTCGTAGTCCATCGCAGCGTACCCACGCGAAACGGTCTTGAGTTTGTCGTGGAAGTCCAGAATGATTTCGCCCAACGGGAGGTCCCACTCCAGCTGCACTCTGCTCGTATCGAGGTAGTGCATGCCCTCGTACTCGCCCCGCCGTTCCTGGCCCAGCTTCATGATTGCGCCGATGTAATCGGTGGGTACCGTGATGTGCACTCGAACGTAGGGCTCTTCCAAATGATCGACTCCCGATCCCGTGGGTACTTTGGACGGGTTCTCGACTATCGCTGTCGTGCCGTCAGTCATGTAGACGTGGTATTCGACGTTGGGAACGGTCGTGATCAGATCGAGATTGAACTCCCGCTCCAATCGCTCTTGCACGATGTCCATGTGCAACAGGCCGAGGAAACCGCAGCGGAATCCGAAGCCAAGTGCCACAGATGTCTCCGGCTCGTAGTGCAGCGATGCATCGTTGAGTTGCAACTTCTCGAGCGCGTCGCGTAGGTCCTCGTACTGATTCGTGTCGGTGGGGTAAAGACCTGCAAACACCATGGAGTGAATGTCGCGGTAACCGGGTAACATCTCATCGGCCCGGTGGTCGGCGTCGAGCACGGTATCCCCCACCCGTGTCTCGCCTACACCACGGACGTTGGCGATGAAGTACCCTACCTCTCCAGCTTCCAGCAAATCGGCACGCTGTTGATCCAGCTGCAAGTAGCCGACTTCGGCTATCTCGTAGCTGTCGTTGGGATGCGAGCCGAACACGATCTCCATCCCCTTCTTCATTCGTCCATCTACGACTCTGACGCTGGGGATCGCACCGCGGTAGCGATCGTAGTAAGTGTCGAAGATGAGGGCCCGCAGGGGCGCGTCGGCATCTCCTTGGGGTGGCGGTACCCGCGCTATGATCGCCTGCAACAGCTCCGGCATGCCGGTGCCTTCCTTGGCCGAGACCCGCAGAATCTCGGACTCGGCCACCCCGAGCAGATCTTCGATCTCCTTTGAGCGGCGGTCCGGCTCGGCTGCAGGCAGATCAATCTTGTTCAGTACCGGTATGATCTCGAGCCCCGCATCGAGGGCAAGAAACAGGTTGCTTACCGTCTGTGCCTCGATACCCTGACTGGCGTCCACCACGAGCACCGCGCCCTCGCACGCGTTGAGCGAGCGTGAGACCTCGTACGTGAAGTCTACGTGGCCCGGGGTGTCGATGAGGTTGAGTTCGTACGTCTCGCCGTTTGCGGAGTAGTTCATGCGCACGGCGTTGAGCTTGATCGTGATGCCGCGCTCGCGCTCGAGGTCCATCGTGTCGAGGACCTGCGCCCGCATACGTCGCTCATCGAGTGCACCAGTGAGTTCGATCAGCCGATCGGCAATGGTGGATTTACCGTGGTCGATATGGGCAACAATACAGAAATTGCGGACATGGTCTCGGCGCATGGCAGAGAATATACCACCCCGCACCTTCACTCCACCCGGTTCCCCGCCACTCAACACAGCCCCGGACGTCAAGTCGCCCAGCCGACCGCGGCTGATCAGCCTCGAGGGCGACTGGACGACCTAGGGCGTCACCCGCTTCACAATCTGATTGTAGCTATCCGGGTCCCACTTCGGTCGCTCGGTCGCTTTGGCTACCTCAACACCCAGATAGAACATCAGCTTCACTATGCGTGCTGTCTTATCTGCGTCGATTTTCTCTACCTCATCGCTGGCCCGGTGGTAGTCCTCATGGACGCCGTTGAAGAAGAAGAGAATCGGGACACCCTTTTTAGCGAAGTTGTAGTGGTCCGACCGGGAATAGAATCGCTCGTTGGGCCAGATGTCGTCGATCGCCGTCATGCCGAGTTCGGAGTGCTCTTCATTCACCCGATTCATCGTCGCACCCAGGTCGGAGTGCTCTTTACCGATCACGACGATGGTGTCCGCCCAGTTACGGCCGATCATGTCGGCGTTGAAATCCGCGACCAGTTGTTCGACCGGCACGGTGGGGTTGTCGGCGAAATGACCGCTACCCCAAAGGCCCTTCTCCTCTCCGCTCACCAACAAGAAGATCATCGAGCGCTTTGGCCGCGGCTCGAGCATGGCAAATGCCTCGGCTAACTCGATGATGCCGGCGGTACCAGAAGCGTTGTCGTCTGCGCCGTTGTAAATGCTGTCGCCCTCCATACCAGTGCGGAATCCGAGGTGATCCATATGGCCGCTGAACACGAGGTACTCGTTCTTGAGCACGGGATCGCTCCCCTCGAGGATACCGACTACGTTGGGCGCACTGGTTTCGGACACCGTACGGTTGGCGGTCACCGTAATGCTCAATCCGTCTATCTCACGGGCCGCCAGATCTCCCTCGGTGGAGGGTCTCATGCCCAGTAGCTCGACTGCCGCGGTGGGGCTAACCACCAGCACCGGAGGACCTTGCTGCGATCCTGCCACGTAACCGCGCACGACCTGGGTCGGGCGCTGCATCCGCGCGAAGAAGCGCCAGATCCTGTCCGGATAATCGGCCAGAATGAGTACTGCCGCTGGGTCACGACTCTTGACGGTGGCGAGCAACTGCTGGGACTCTTCCGCAAGGTTCCGTCTCTCGGGATCGTACTTCGCTGCCAGCAACACCACGGAACCTGCAATCGGGAACCGTCCACCCGGTTCTCCAGCACCGGTAATCAGGACGGTAGGACCGGTCACGCCATGGGGCGTGGCCGCACCATCGATCTGCACCACGTCCTGCCCGGCAACCAGATCCTCACCTCCCTCAACCGCGACTTCGAGGCTGGCGTGGATCTCGGTGAGCGGATAACGCTGAATGAAGGTACCGTTGTCACCGCCGGGCTCGAGCCC
>JAUVRV010000173.1 GCA_030597435.1 Gemmatimonadales bacterium
CCCATTAGAAAACGCTCACTCGTTAGTCGTAATTTGTTCAATATCAATGATGTCAACTTCTCTATTCAACCTACTCTTGTATTCAAGTAGATCGTCTTTGGGAATGACTTTCGTAGATATGCCAAATATTTCAATTGTTTCTGCCTTTGTAAAATCAATATCTCTCTCTATCCATGTATTATTTGGGGTGTCCAAGTATTTGGCTTTGCCAGCATCACATATCTCTATTTGCTGTCCGCGGTAATTGAGTATTTGATAAACAAGCCTCCAATGTGTGCCTGTATGGAAAACAGGGCCTACGTCTACATATCCATTTACATCTTTAGAGATCCTATCAAAACCAAACGATGGTATGAAAACATCTATATCAACTAACTCACGGGTTGATCCATAGCAGGGTGCCGCCAAACCCCCTTCAACTTGATATGGGATACCGTGTTTATCCAAGATATCTACTATCCACATTAGGGCGGCTTGTGCTTTGAACATATCTTAGATTTTAGACGTTTGATCTCAACTGTCAAATAACAAATTCTCGTCTAACGTCCCGCCGCTACCGAGTTCTCGCTCGATGGTGTAGCGATCGGCCATGCAGATTTGAGTTGTTCCAACAGGTCAGCCATGTGATGGCTCTCCTTGAACCGGGCACCAGTCCGCTTGACCTCGAGAACCCACTCCAGTCACCCCGGTTCGGGAGTCCACCCCATGAAAATCGCGAACCGTCCGCACACCTCGGTCAGTTGTCCGGGTGTCAGGCTGATGAGTTCTGGAGGTTGGTCCATCTGCACTCCTGCTGGTGATGTCCTTGTGAAAAAGGGTGCAAAGTTGACGGCAGCGGTACCACTCCGCATGTTGGCCCGTCGCTCTCCTAATGTTGGTGTCGCTCCTAACGCCGATCACCCACGCACTCGCACAAGCGGCTCAACAACAGGACGCGGTAGTGCAACTGCAGCTAATGGCCTCCAAACTGCTACGCCGAGAAGGTGCGTCACGCCAGCCCCGAACGTCTCGCGGCTTTCGGGAGTTTGAGGAGGAGATATCATGGAGCAGTACGTAGTAGACATATTCGGCATTGTTTTTGGCATCTCTGGGATCACCGTGTTCACGGCCATGATTATCCGCTTCAAGCTCAAGAAAAAAGAACTGGAGGTGCGAGAAAAAGAGCTGGAGATGCGAGGCAGCGATGCGGAGTTGGGACCGGTAATCGATGCGCTGCGTGACGATGCCGACGACACACGAGCACAGTTGGCCGACATGCAGGAACGCCTCGACTTCGCAGAGCGTGTGCTCGCCGCCGGGCGTGTGTCGCAAGAGGACAGAAGTGAGTGACCGTCTTGCTCGCGGGTCTAGGTGGCAAACCAGCCCGAGCGTCTCGCGGCGTTCGAGGCTTTGCACATTCTGGACATTCACATCGTCACGCTGCCTCTGTGGTTGGCATGGATTCCGGTCGGTGACAACGACAACAACCTAGCGACGATCAACCTGGGTAGTTGAATCTGGCGCTACTCGGTGCTGACCTTTGCAGCAACTGAACAGGTCATCTGAGAAATGATGGTTAGGAGGCAATCTCATGGAATTGTGGCTCTGGGCTGTCGTCGGCGGACTGGCAGGTACCGTATTGATGGATCTCACCGCAATCGCTGCGGAAAAGCTAAATATCACGAGTGGCGGGAGGTGTGGAGGGCCCCAGGTTATTGGACGTTGGGTGTTTGGTATATTCGACGCACGTCTTGTACATGAGAATATCATTGACTCCAGTCCCGTCAGAAATGAAGCATCGGCTGGCTGGATCTTTCATTACCTCACCGGCGGCGGCTTGGCGCTCACTTATCCTCTCTTCTACCTCGCCCTCAACAGGCCCATGCCGCAAGATCACCTCATTCCTAGTGTCGTGTGGGGACTCGCAACAACACTTCTGCCATGGCTCATTCTCTATCCTGGATATGGTTGGGGCCTCTTTGGGCTTAGAGCGCCTAGGAACGCCAGCCCCTTAATCGCAACTCCCGTTGCGCATATGTTGTATGGGCTTGGATTGGGAATCACTCTAAATATCACCATATAACCAATTGCTTCTTGGTGGGGTCGCCGTTCCCGAACGCCTGCCGTTCGAGTGCAGCGCCGCGATGTTGCAGCCGTGCAGAGATGTGGAATCACGTCTCGTCGTCACGTCACCGGCACGATCCCTCGTCAACCATTCCCCCGGCAGACTAGGGCTTCGCCAATTGCCGTTACAGCGTCAAACGTGTTGCAGGCCGTGGCCACGATGGACCCCACTTCGGTCTCGCCGAGAGCCAGGTCTTTCATGGCAACCTTGAACAGCTTCCACATGTCCGGTTGACGGTCGCCATAGGGGTCTAGGTACGATGTGCCGCGGCCATCGTCAGGTAGGTCGTACGCCTTGCGCACGCTAGCAGCAATGAAGCGTGACCCATTGGTGCTGCCCTCCATCACGTAGAAGGCTCCGAGCAGGGCTACGGGATCGGTCTCAGCTAACTCGTCCCGGTAGACCACAAACCGCGCCGTGGCAAGTACTGGGACCGACGCCGGTTCGGAGGAGTCGAGGAACGCAAGGTCGTCAACGATCATCGGGGCCTTCCGCCGTTCAATGTCAAACACGCTCGCTAGCTCGCGCCGTTCTTGTACCAGTGCTTCTAACCGCCACTCCAGCGACTCGTGTACGCGGTGCATTTGACGGAGCCACGTATGATAGACAGACAACGGTATCCGTCCCCGCACGAATTCCTTCTGGAACTCGTGCCGCTCGGCACGTCGATGGTGCTCCGCTGTGGCATCGCGAAGGACCTGCATCACGTTCGTCCCACTGGAGTCGCTGGTTTGAGTCGTGTTCATTTGATGTCGCTCAACCGGAAGTGCATGAACAGCTGAACAGGATTATCAGCCCTGGGACAGTGAGCCAGAGCAGTCCCTTGATCAGGAATAAAAGGAACCCCACGACGCCGAGTCGGCGCAGCCAAGTCTTCATCAATCAAGTCCGGTCTTGATGGTGTGTCCTGACTCAGTATTGAGCCAGAGAAGCCCGCACAGCGGAGAGCTTCTGCGTCGGCTGCTGGAGCACGGCTGGATTCACGAGCGCCCTACGATGGGCTCTTTCTGTCGTAGGCGCGTCGCATTGCCGATTTCTCGCTGGGCTGGAAGTTGATACAAATCTGCTCTAGCTCTGCCTCTTCGAGTAGCTCACCGAAAAAGGTGCATTCAAAACGGGTCATTTCCTCCCGCTGGCAACGTTCCTCTTCCAGATGCGTGCAGAATGTGCAGACGCCAAACATCCGTTTGCCACTTCTTTGTGCCAGATAACCGAGCAGTCGTTCGAGGCCGGTTGCCAAATGGTTGCGGGCGGTTGCGGACAGCGTACCCGCGGCACGCACCAGATCCTCGCTCGGGTCGCGCGCGAGAAGGGCCCTCGCATCGTCAGTCACGTCGAGGCGCGCGCTGCGTCCATCACGTGGCGACCGATTACGGCTGAGATAGCCCAGGCCGACCAGACCCTTGACTGTCTGCGACGCTGTGCCCCGGGTGGTGGAGTGGAACTCCGCGAAGGCTGAGACGGTGCGGGAGAACCGGTTGGCCCGGGACAAGTACCGGAGCGCGCTCCATTGGGCCGGTGCTAGTCCGCCGCTATAACCAGAGCCGTGGATGATTCGCCCGAGTTGAACCACCAGCTCAGCAATGGTCCGTGGGTTAACGCCGCTAGCGTTGCTCATGTCCAATATAGTAGCGATTCCAAACTACCTTGACAAGGCGCGTCCGCCCAAATAGTTTGGAATCGCTACTATATTATGATCCCGAGCGAGCGAACGTGGAGAGCTGCGATGGGGCGGTGGTCTCTGGTTTCGCGGCGGGCATGTCCCGCAGGAGGTGCCAAATGGTACGAACAAAGCGAGTTGCCTCGGTGACACCGATTGAGGAACGCGGTTACGTACATCCAGAGGTGCTGGTGTCGACGCAGTGGGTGGCTGATCACCTGGATGACCCGAAGGTGCGACTGCTGGAATCGAACGAAGACCTGCTGCTCTACGATACCGGCCACATCCCAGGAGCGGTGAAGATCGATTGGGTCGGCGAGCTGAACGATCCCCTCATTCGCGATTACATCGAGCGGGACCAGTTTCGGCGGTTGCTTCGTGCGAAAGGAATATCCAATGAAACCACGACGGTCTTCTACGGGGATAAGAGCAACTGGTGGGCGACTTACGCGTTCTGGGTGTTCCGCCTGTTCGGCCTCGAACGTCTGAAGGTCATGGACGGCGGTCGTGCACGCTGGGCACGGGAGGGCCGCGAGTTCGTGACGGCCGATCCTGCCGTTGCGGAAGGGAATATCATGGTTGGCGAACGAGACGATACCGCGATCCGTGCATTTCAGGATGAGGTCGACGCTCACGCGGAGGCCGGAAGGCCGCTAGTGGATGTCCGCAGTCCCGAGGAGTATCGCGGCGAACGACTCCACATGCCGGATTATCCCAACGAAGGGGCGCTGCGCGGGGGTCATATCCCCGGTGCGAGCAGTATCCCGTGGGCCCGGGCGGTGACTCCCGTCACGGAGACGTTCCGCCCGGTAAATGAGCTGAGGATGATCTATCAGGAAGAGAACGGTCTCGAACCAGAGCAGGATGTGATTGCCTACTGCCGCATCGGCGAACGTTCGTCACACACGTGGTTTGTACTCACGTATCTGCTTGGCTTTCGAAAGGTTCGCAACTACGACGGTTCGTGGACCGAGTGGGGTAACTCTGTCCGGGCCCGTGTCGAGAAGCCATAGCGTACCACGGTGCTAGCCCGGGCCATCCCGTGGGAGCCGCCCCACGCGTGACGAACACCGGCGCGAGCATGGATAGAGAGACGCTCATCACCATTCTGGTTGAGCACTCCAAGCACCCGCGGCACGAGGGGTGGCTCGAAGACGCCGATGTGCGCGTGCCGGGAGGCAATCCTGGGTGTGGCGATGTAATCACGCTGCATGTCAAGGCGGATCCGGACAAACCGCGGATAGCAGCGGCGACATTCGAAGGGAGCGGGTGCACCATCAGCCAAGCCGCGGCGTCGATACTGCTTGGGCTCGTGAATCGAGACAGACTGTCATTCGAGAAAGCGCTCGACTTTTCTTACGAAGAGATGTTGTCGTTGTTGGGACCTGAAGTGGTCGGCTCTCGGTATACCTGTGCCACGTTGGCGCTAGGCACGCTCAAGACAGCGGTTAAGACGATCGAGATGGACCGCAGACTCAAGGCCGCGGGCCACAGTATAGAGGACATTCGGCGGCTCCGAGAGGCACTGGCGGCGTCAGGAGATTCAAAGAGACAATGACATACATCATCGCCGCACCGTGCATCGACGTTCTCGATAGGGGATGCGTGGACGTGTGTCCGGTCGACTGCATCTATGAAGGACCAGACCAGCTGTACATCGACCCGGAGGAGTGCATCGACTGCGGGGCGTGCGAGCCTGAGTGTCCCGTGACCGCCATTTTCCCCGAAGATGAGGTGCCCGAAGAGTGGGAGAGCTACATCAAGAAGAACTATGGGTATTTCGAAGGGGATGTGGAACGGGATGTGGCGAAGGGACGCGCCGGATGACTGCCCCGGGAGGCGCAAGCGGGGTGCCCGGCTCGCTCGATGTCGACGCGATCCGCGGCTCGCTCCGCCAGGTCAAGGACCCGGAGCTGGGCCTCAGCATCATCGACCTCGGTCTGATTTACGACGTCGAAGTTGACAACGGGGACGTTCACGTGCGCATGACGCTCACATCACCCGGGTGTCCGGCCAGCGACATGATCGTGAGTGACGCGAACGCGGCGGTAAGATCGCTCGACGGCGTGACGAACGTGGAGATCGAGTTGGTTTGGGAGCCTTTTTGGACACCAGAACGCATCGATCCGAGGGTGCGGGCCCTCATGGGTTACTGAGCCTTCGGTGTGAGAAGCTCGCGACGACCTGTGACACGAGAACGCGCCTGGGAGACAGAGACATGAGTGCAAATCGATACGATCCAGCCGAAGTTCAGCCGATGCGAGACCAACTCACGCAATTGGGCTTCGAAGAACTGTTGACACCCGAGTCCGTGGATATCGCACTCTCGACCGCTCACGGCACGGTGCTCGCCGTGGTGAACTCGGTGTGCGGCTGCGCGGCGGGAGCGGCAAGACCCGGAGTTCGACTCGCGCTGGGTCACCACACCCACCCCGACCAGCTCGTCACGGTGTTTGCCGGCATGGAGGTGGATGCCGTGGAGCGCGTCCGGGGCTATTTCCAGGGC
>JAUVRV010000343.1 GCA_030597435.1 Gemmatimonadales bacterium
CGCTCTGATTTGGCGAAGGTGGACAGTTCTGAGGCGGGCTGGGGTTTTGTGGGCGGTGCATACGCCGGTATTGGCCTCGGATCGATAGTGATTCAACCCGAGGTCCTGTATGTACAGAGAAAAGCCAGCTTACAGGACGGCTCGACTCTGAAGCAGAACTACATCGATGTTCCGGTGTTGGTCGGCTTCAGCCTCGGCGTTGTCGTCAAACCATTCCTGTATGTGGCGCCCGTGGTCTCATTTGAAACTTCGTGCGGGTTGTCCCTCGATTCGCTGACTGAGGAATGCACCGACTTCGACACCAAATCTGCCTTGTTTTCCGGGGCGATAGGTGCAGCCCTCGACTTTGGCATGTTCAACATAGACGTGCGCTACAACTTCGGCTTCTCAGACATTGTGGAGGGAGAAGACGGACGGTGGAACACACTCATGATCATGGGCGGAGTGGGGCTCAGTCTGGGACTATGATGGTTTCATCTCGACAACTGCACCGACCACTTGACACCGGACTGATATGAACGACCTGAAGCACGCCATCCGATCGCTTACCGCAAACCCCGGCCTCACAGCTGTCGTCGTGGTCACGCTCGCCATCGCCGTCGGGGCCAACACGGCAATCTTCAGCGTCCTGAACGGTGTGATCCTGCGGCCCCTCCAATACCCGGACTCCGACCAGCTCGTCATGCTGTGGGAAAACAACCGCGGGCAGGGCACCGATCGACAACAGACCTCGGGCGCGACCTATCTCGATTGGCGTAACCGATCGCAGACTCTTCAGGACGTAGCGGTCTATCAGTATCGCGGTTTCACGCTCACGGAACTCCAAGACCCTGTCCGCGTTGCCAGCCTCGAGGTATCACCGGCTCTGTTTAGAGTGTTACGGGTGGAGGCACGCTTGGGAAGAACCTTCACCCCAGAAGAGGAGATACCCGGGAATGAACGGCTAGTTGTACTCAGTAATGCCTCATGGTCAACCTATTTCGGGTCCGATCCCGAGATCGTCGGTACCAGCATCAGTCTCGATGGAGAACCATACACGATCGTGGGAGTGATGCCCGCCGGTTTCACGTTCCCGGCAGACGACCCAGACGTACAGATGTGGTCGCCGTTGACGTTGGACTTGAACGCGCTGCTCTCACGGCCACACAGGATGTACAACGCTGTGGCAAGGCTGAGAGACGGCATCACACAGCAGCAGGCACAGTCGGAGATGGAGACGATCGCCGCGCAGATCGCCGAGGAGAACCCCGAGTCCATGCAAGGTTGGGGAGTATCGGTCATCTCCGTCATTGAGGAAATGGTCGGCGGCGTACGTCAGACGGTGTGGTTCCTGTCCGGTGCAGTTCTCCTGGTCCTACTCATAGGATGCGTCAATATCACCAACGTGCTGTTAGCCCGATCGGCCGACTCGCTCAAAGACAATGCGATTCGCGCCGCGCATGGAGCTGGAGCAGCGTCACTACTCAAACGCTCTCTCACCGAAAGTCTGGTGCTCGCAGTTGCGGGTGGCGTTGTCGGACTTGCCCTCGCCTATTGGGGTGTCGACGTGCTACGCCGAGTAATGCCACCCAACATCCCCCGTGCGGAACGGATCTCAATCGACTTGGCTGTGTTGACATTCACTCTGACAGTGTCACTTCTGGCGGGCATTGCGTTCGGTATCATTCCGGCACTCAAGGGGATGCGACCCAACCTTGCCGAAGTGCTGCAGGAGGGTAGTCGCGGAACCTCGGTGGGACGACGCACGCGGCGATTCACCAATCTGTTGGTCGCCGGCGAAGTTGCACTTGCGTTGATGCTATTGGTCGGAGCCGGCTTGATGATCAGGAGCTTCATCAAGCTCACTAGCGTCGATCCGGGATTCCGCACGCAGGACGTCGCCGTGGTGGTCGTCTCCCTGCCCCAATCGCGCTATCCACAATTCGAGCAGCAACGCCAGTTCTTCACTGCCCTCATAGACCGCCTCGAGCAGCTTCCGGGATTTGAGGAGGTAGGAGCAGTGACCCAATTGCCGCTAAGCCCACTGGGAACTGGCTTCGAGGCACCGTTCTCAGTCGAAGGACTCGACGCTGTCTCGCCGACCGAACGGCCCAGGGCCGACTATCGTGGCACTTTCCCGGGATACTTCCGGACAATGGGAATACCGCTGGTACAAGGCAGGTTATTCGACAGTTTCGACGGCGCGGACGGTCGCGTGGTAGCGATCATCAACCAAACCACGGCTGATCGTTATTTCCCGGGGGTCAGCCCGTTGGGCAAGGTGATCACGATGCCGATGGTGCCACCAATGGAGATTGTGGGTGTGGTGGGTAACGTTCGTCACGATGGTCTCAGCGCGGAGTCAAAACCCGAACTGTTCGTGCCGTTCGTGCAACTCCCTCTATCTGAAATGCACATCGTGGTTCATACGGATGCCGACAAGAGTGTCGTTGCTTCAGCCGTCAGAGAAGAGATACGTCGCATCGACGCACAGCTACCGCTGACCAACGTATCGAATATGGACGAACTGCTCTCGACCTCCGTTGCTACACCACGCTTCAACATGGCTCTGTTGGCCGGCCTTGCGTTCTGTGCCGTGGTGCTAGCGGCAGTCGGCATCTACGGCACCATCTCGTATTCGGTGGCGCAACGAACCCGAGATATCGGAGTGAGGATGGCGCTAGGTGCAGACAGTGGAGACACAATCTGGCTGGTCGTAAGTCAGGTACTGCGAGTACTTGGGATCGGCATTACCGTAGGAGTGCTCGGATCGCTTGGCCTGTCTCGTGTCATGACCGGGTTGCTCTACGGTGTGGTGCCGACAGATCCAGCAACCTACGTGGTGGTAGGTTGTGGTGTCGTGATCGTCGGAATTGCGGCGTCGGTCATCCCGGCCATGCGGGCCACACGAATCGACCCGGTCGTCGCCCTGAGAGAGGAGTGACACCGTAGGCAGGAAACGCCATTGGCGCCCGCCACTCGAGCGAGGAACGTTGTCCCACATCACCTACCGGCTGTGTTTCATTATTGCCCTGCTGGCAGCCCTCCAGGCCGTACTGATGAAGTCCCTATCGGCCCAAGAGCGCGACAGGCTGGGAGCCGGAGCACGCATCCGGTTGTGGTCGGAGCAGATTCCGGAACGGGAGCGCATCGGCAGATTGATCCTGCTGAACCAAGACTCGATCACACTCAATGTCACCGGGGACAGTGTCCTGTCCATCATAACCCTGCCACTGGACTCGGTCGGCCGACTCGACATGAGCATTGGTCGCAATCCTGCCGCATTTGCAGTAGTGATCGCACTCGGAGCCGCACTTGGAGCCGTTGCTGTTCCCGCTCTAACGTCAGATCCCGCGGTCTGCGATCTGGGTTATGAGGACTCCCCTGCTTGCACAACAGAGGTGTCGGACGTCGTGATCGGAATGGCAGCCGGAGCAATCCTCGGCACCGTGACAGCTCAGATCGCAATCAAGGAACGCTGGTTGAGTGTAAGGATGGACGTTCTAATGAAGGATGGCACAGTGGATTTCCACAACGAACTTCGAGTCTCCGTCTCACTACACTTCTGATTCCAGATACTCCCGCGCACCCCCACTGCGTGTCCTGTGATCCTCGTATGGATGGTCTCTTGGAAACCTGAGCCATACCTGCCGCAAGTGCATGACAGGAACCATATTCCATCGGGTTTTGCTGATCCTCTGTCGAAGGGCCGCTTCGTGGCCGGCATCGTATCTTCGATCTCCGTCGTAGTTGGGCTCGCACTGCTGTTGTTCTTTGCGTACGGCGCTATCCAATCACACTGTGAGCATGAGTCGCGTGCGACTGGAGTGTTCGTACTGCTAGCGATCCTCGTACCTCTGCCCTATCTGCTGGTTGGTTTGCTCGAGTTCGAGAATTCAACGGCGCTCGCCACCGCTCTCCTGGT
Source organism: Gemmatimonadales bacterium (assembly GCA_030597435.1). GTDB lineage: Bacteria > Gemmatimonadota > Gemmatimonadetes > Gemmatimonadales > GWC2-71-9. The sequence goes on from JAUVRV010000343.1 coordinate 3,905, forward strand.
GTTCTCGGCAGCAGCGGTGTTGATACTCGCGGTACCGATCAGGCCCAGGACTACGCTGGAAGAAGACACCCCG
>JAUVRV010000219.1 GCA_030597435.1 Gemmatimonadales bacterium
CCTGGAGGTACATGTTGGCCATCAGCGAAGCTCTCATCCCGGAATTCCAACAAGAAGCCGCGGCAACCCGTCAGCTCTTGGAGCGACTACCCGAAGACAAGCTTGCCTGGAAGCCGCACGACAAGTCGATGCCGTTAGGCAGGTTAGCGACTCACATCGCGGAACTGCCCGGCTGGACTAAGATCACGCTCAAGCAAGATGTACTCGACGTCGAAGGCTTCACTCCGACGATACTCGAGTCGGTTGCCGAGATACTCGAACTGTTCGACAAGAACGTCGCTGAGTGCCTCGCGATTCTGGCCGATACTCCAGACGAAGAGTACTCCAAGACCTGGGCCATGACGCAGGGTGGCAAGGAAGTCTTTTCGGCACCGAAGGGAGTAGTGATGCGCTCCTTCGTCATGAACCATATGGTGCATCACCGCGGCCAGCTAACCGTGTTCTTGCGACTGAACGACGTGCCGCTGCCGATGACCTATGGTCCATCTGCCGACGAGACCAGCGGCTTCTGAGACGGGCTGACCCCGGGCGCAAGCCTGGGGTTCACACGACCATGCACAACCGAATCAGCGACATTCTGGGTGCCAGGCCTGTCGCCCGCCGTGCCGGCACTTCCATAGGACGATCACGCCAAGAGCGGGCCGTCCGGGCATTCCGCTTTGGGAGTGGCCCCCGACGGATCAGCTTGCTGGGTGGCTGCCATGCAGATGAGCCCGTAGGCCCGCGTCTTCTGAGACACTTTGCGGCCTACCTGTCGCTGCTCCCGCCAGAGGACCCGCTGCTGACCGACTATCAGTGGTGGATCATTCCGCACATCAATCCGGACGGTGAGGAACGCAATCGATCGTGGCACCGGGACGACGACGTTGTGTACAGTCTGGTGCGTTACCTGTCCAATGTGATCCGCGAGCGCCCCGGCGACGACATCGAGTTCGGTTTCCCTCACGATGAGGGCGACAACGGGGCGCGTGCCGAGAACCGGGCGGCTTACGACTGGTGGCAACAGGCAGAGGGCCCTTTCGCGCTGCATGTCTCACTTCACGGCATGGGGTTTTCGGCCGGGCCCTGGTTTCTGATCGAGGAGGCCTGGAAGGATCGCTGCGAGATTCTCAAGGAGCGCTGCCGGAAACGGGTTCGGGAGCTGCGGTACACACTGCACGATGTCGAGCGCAATGGGGAGAAGGGCTTCTGCCGTCTCGGCCGCGGATTCTGCACCCGACCCGACTCCCGCTATATGCGGGAGTACTTCATCGACCGGTCCGATCCGGATACTGCGAGCCTGTTTCGGCCCAGCTCGATGGAGACGATGAGATCTCTGGGCGGGGACCCGTTAACGCTCGTCTCGGAAATGCCGCTCTTCATCACTCCCGGTGTTGGCAAGACCCTGGGTCCACCCGATCCCGTCACCACTGACTGGAAGACACTGATAGATGGTTGGCGGGTCCGGCTGATGGACGACGGCACAGACGAGGCCGTTGTGCGGGAGGCGATTGGATCGGGGCTCGAGCCGATGCCAGTGCACGATCAGATGCAGTTCCAGTGGACCCTGATCGCCGCCGGAGTCGAACAGCTCGAAACAGTGGGCCAGACATAGACATGAAATGACCCCGGATCTCGCGAACCCGGGGTCATCGGTATTGCCTCCTAATTGTACAGCTCTACTGCGCGATCTCCACCAGTTCTATCTCGAAGACCAGCGTAGCGTTAGGACCAATCACGGGCGGATTGCCACGCTCGCCATAGCCAAGCGCGGATGGCACCACGACCCGGAACTTGCTGCCGACGTTCATGAGCTGGAGCGCCTCGGTCCAGCCTGCGATGACCCCACCGACCCCGAACGTCACCGGCTCATCACTACTGTCGAATTCGCTACCGTCGACCAAGGAGCCACGGTAGTTGACGGACACTCGATCCGCCGCAGTGGGCTTGGGTCCGTCGCCCTGTTCCAGCACCTCGTACTGAAGACCACTGGCCGTAGTGATGACACCTTCCCTCTTGCCGTTCTCAGCCAGGTAGGCCTCACCCTCTCTGAGGTTTGTCTCCAACATTCCGGTGCGACGCTCCGCCTCCGCCTGCTGCATCTGCATGGCAAACTCTTGCAGCACTTGCTGGATCTCCTGATCGCTAAGGAGCAGCTCCTTGTCACCGTAGGCGTCGGAGAATCCCTGTGTTAGTGAGGATATGTCGATCTCCGCCTCACCACGGTGCATCGTGGCGCCGATGTCGACGCCGATGGCATAGCTCGACTTCTCGACAAACGACTCCGGCTCCGACTTCCCTGACGATCCACAACCTGCCAACGCAAACACGGAAACTGCGATCACGAACTGCTTGGTATTTCTCGACATCGACCTGTTATTCCTCGCCCTCTAATCTGGTGACCTGCTCAGCCGCACCCTCTAATCCGGTGACGTTCTCAGCCTCACCCTCTAATCCGGTGACGTTCTCAGTCTCGCCCTCTAATCCGGTGACGTTCTCAGTCTCGCCCTCTCATCCGGCGACCTTCTCAGCCTCGCCCTCTAATCCGGTGACCTTCTCAGCCTCGCCCTCTAATCCGGCGACCTTCTCAGTCTCGCCCTCTAATCTGGCGACGTTCTCAGCCGCGGGCCCCTTTTCTCCATCGACCATGTCAAACTCAACCCGCTCGCCCTCACGCAAGCTCCTGTAACCGTCACCTTGAATTGAGGAGAAGTGAACGAAACAGTCTTTCTCACCATCTTCGCGTGTGAGAAATCCAAAGCCCTTGCGGTCGTTGAACCACTTTACCGTTCCACTGATACGCATTCCGTGCTTCCTTTCTCTGTCATGCCCTGTTGATGGCGTCGGAGTCCGGGAGCCATCACGCAAAAAGGGCCCTGCGCGTCTGCCAGGCCCCTTCTCCATGCTCACTGGTTGTCCATCACACCACCCAGGTAACCCCCCAACGCTGACGAAGCGTAGCGGTACACATCCTCCGTGTCAATCATACCGCCTACCTCGTAGCTGCGATTGCGAATCCGCTTCTATAGACACCTCATCCCTGTAGCAGTTCCTTGAACCGTGGGTCGTCGCGCAGCGAATCCAAGTCGGGATCCTTCTCAGCCCACTCACGGTGCCAGAATCCACCTTTCACCGACAGATCCAAGTAGTGAATCGCCTCGTCCGTCAATCCTTCGAGCGCAAAGAGACAAGCCACGTTGTACGACACACCGGCATCCTCGGGGTCGATGGTGACGGCTCGTTCGGCCCATTCGAGTCCCTCCCGCCTGTTTCCCAACCGGCACAACGAGACAGCACCGATCGTGACCGCCCTGGCGTCTCCTGGACTCAAGTCCAAGTGTTGTTGCGTAGTGTCCAGTGCCTTCTGATATGTTGCCGTAGCTTCCGATTCCCGTCCCAAAGCCGCGTACGATTGCGCCGCGAAAAAGTGGGCCTGATAATCATCCCGCACGGCTGCCGCTCGTTCAAACAATCGAGCCGCCTCTTCGAACTCACCATTCTGAAACCGCGCCCGCGCGTCAAAATAGTAAGGTTCGAAGAGATTGGGATTCAGTGCAATGGCGGTCTGGAACTCACGCCGCGCATCCTCATAGCGTTTGCTGAGCGACACGGCCAGTCCGTAGGACGCATGTGCCTCTGCCAGGTCGGCATCGAGTTCCAGTGCCTTGCGACTGGCCTCTTCAGCACGATCCAGATCCTCTTGGTGAGCACCCCAATACATGTAGAGGAACGAGCAGCAGTCGGCGACTCCTGCATGTGCCAAGGCGTAGTTGGGATCGATATGAATAGCCTTGTTGAACATCGCACACGCATACTCAAGACTCTTCTTGCGAAACTCGTAGAACAACTGTCGCCCACGTAGATAGTGGTCGTATGCCTGCACATCTTCGGTTGGAACCTTCTGGATCGCACGCTTCTCATCCTCACTCAGCACGACCTCTAGTGCGCTCGCGACATTCTCGGCAATCTCATCCTGAATCGCGAAGACATCTTCCATTTCACGATCGTAGCGTTCAGACCACAGATGGTATCCATTCTCAACATTGATCAACTGTGCGGTAACCCTGAGTTGGTTGCCCATTCTACGCACGCTGCCCTCGAGCACCGACCGGACGTTCAACCGTTGCCCGATCGTTCTGATGTCCTCCTTACTTTCCTTGAACGCAAAGGCAGACGTACGAGCAACCACGTTGAAGTCCTCGATCTTGGTGAGTGCATTTATGATCTCGTCGCTCAGGCCGTCGCTCAGGTACTCGTTGTCGGGATCTGCACTCATGTTGGCGAAGGCAAGCACCGCAATCGACTTCTTGGGAGACTCGATGGTACCGGAATCAGAGCGCCGTGCCAGCGCATCGGCGAACTCACGCAGGCTCGAGAAACGGTCGACAGGTTCTTTTGCCAGTGCTCTGGTAATGGCTCGCTCAACTGCAGTTCCCACTTCAGGGCGGACGGTTCTTATCGGCGGTACCGGATCTGTAATGTGTCTCGCTATGATAGCTCTCGCGTTCAAACCACCAAAAGGTGGTTGTCCCAACAACATCTCATAGATCACGCACGCAAGGCTGTACATATCGCTGCGGCCATCGATGTCCATCTCAGCAGCGGCCTGTTCCGGACTCATGTATTGCGGCGTCCCTACATAGACGCCCTCCCCGGTCACCCGCTCGCCGATTCGTGCAGCAAGCGCGATTCCGAAATCAGTTACGACCGCATGTCCCGCGGCTAGTAGAATATTGCCTGGTTTGATGTCACGGTGAATCACCTTCTGAGAGTGCGCGTACTGGAGCGCATCGGCGATCTCCAATCCGATGTCGACTGCTTCGTCCAGCGGCAACTGAGGTTCCCGCTCGAGTTTGTTACGGAGCGACTCTCCCTCGATGTAGGGCATGACGAAGTAGAGCAACCCGTTCGCCTCGCCCGAATCGTACAGTGATAGGATGTTGGGATGGTTGAGCCGCGCAACGATCGCGATTTCCCGGAGAAAACGCTCAGAACCGAGTTCCGCCGCGAAGTCGTCTCTTAGTACCTTGATGGCGACCTTGCGATGGTGTCTCGAGTCTTCTGCCAAATAAACCGAAGCCATGCCGCCGGTGCCAAGCAGGCACTCGACAGCGTAGCGGTCGGCCAACGCCGAGACGAGTCGATCCGGTACGTCCGTCACGTATCTTCCCCCTCCCCACAGAGATCTGGAAACTACGGGTCCTTCAGCACTGCTGTAACAGCGGCCGTGAAGCAGTCCCTCTCCTTACAGGTACGCCGGAACTGGATCTTTGGTTTCCTCGGACCGAAAGGGGCGGCCACGGGATCTTAGACGGCCGCGGATGACCGCCTCAGGTTCCGCAACACATCCGCTGCCGTGGTGATCTCCGTGGCCGTTCTTCATCTACCACTCAACCAATGCATCACATTCAACAGAAACTGTTGGTTCTGAACCGCTTCAGGTCGGTTCATCCCCATTGGAAGGCGATCAGGACCATCAACAGTCACCTGGGCGGTAAACATGGCCGCCTCTCCAAACAGAGCGACCCGACCTTCGCCGGACTCCAGTACGGCACCCTGCGACCATCCTCCCCCGCGAGTC
>JAUVRV010000003.1 GCA_030597435.1 Gemmatimonadales bacterium
ATACGAGAAGCTTGGTCAGGCGCTTGTTGTCATCGATCTGATAGATAAACGCCGTCTTCTCTTGGCGGTCCTCTTTTGACAACTCGAGGTACTCGTGGAACAGCACCAGCTCATCTTCGTCGATCTCACCCTTGATCCCCTTGAAGTGCTTCTGGAACCGTGGTTCAGTTGCAGCCCAGTCTGCGATCGTGATCGGCAGCTCCATTCGCTGCTCTTCACCGCTCTCATCCAAGTATGTGAGTTCATACGATGGCCACGTGTCCTCGAGCGATGGATTGCCATCAAGGCTCAGCTGGTCACTGAGGTAGCGCTCATTCGTGAATGGATCGTAGATCAGGACCGGGTACGCACGGCTTTCCACAGCAAGGCGTGAAGCCCTGGTCGCCTGATCGTCACCCAAGCCATGCTCGGGTGGACACGGGGTGTGCAATGCGAAGATCGCAGGCCCCCTGACTTGGAGGCCTCTCAACACGCCTTCGACCAAGTGCGACGCGGATGCTTGCGTCGACTGCACTACGAACACGCGACCGTGCGCCATCGCGATCAGAGACAACTCCTTGCGCATCTCTTCCTTGCCGTGCTGGCCTGCTCCGTAGGCCGCCATGTCAGAGACCTGTCCGAGAAATCCGCTGGTGCAGGCCTGACCACCCGTGTTGGAATAAACCTGCGTGTCCAGCACGATCACCCGGAGCGGCTTACCGGAGGCAAGCAGACGAGACAGGTTCTGGAACCCGATGTCCAGCATGGCTCCGTCGCCACCGACGGCGAATATCGGTGGGCACATTCCGAACTCTTCGTCATCGAACTCTCGCCAATCGAAGGTACTGAAGGATTTCTCGTGAACGTCAGCGTCGTACTCGTCGTTCAGTTCCAGTTCTGCCCGGCGGACAGCCACGAAACCATCAGCCATCTTGCGCATATGACCTTCGAAGATCCCGATGGCTATCGAGGGTGCGTCCTGGAACAGGTGGTTGGTCCAAGGAAACGGATATGGGTTGTAGGGATACGTACTGCCCCAGACAGATGAACAACCGGTCGCGTTCGTCATTCCCAGCGACGACCTGCCCTTGCCACTCGGACCCTCGGTGTAGCGCCACCTGAGATCCTTGAGGTCATTGATGACGGAGTTGATGCGTTCCACCAGCCTCTGCTTCGACTCCTCCAGCGGGATCTCGATTTCACCCTGTTCCTTGCCCACGGCATCCAAATCGGCATCGGACGCGAGTATGTCACGCGCCTTTGCGTCCAATCGAGAAAGGAGATCGTCGAGCTTGAGAACGTACTTCTCGACCCGCGGTATCATGATCGCGTTCACCGCCGCGAGCACGAGATGCATCGCAGTCTTCTCACCGCAGCCCATGCATGAGCCGTCACCACCCATCATCGATCTGTAGTTGTACTTCTTGAGCAACAGCGATGACAGCACTCCGATTCCCTCATCTATGTCGGACACGTTGATGTAGCGGTCCGGCGTCTCGGGTAGGCGCTCCCACAGCTTCCAGTTGCGGCGCAGTCGCTCCGTGTTGGTCTCATCTTGCTTGCCCGTAATCAGCGCTTCATCGGGGCAAACCTCGACGCAGACGTTGCAGCCCTTACACGTTTCGGGATTGACTGTTATTGAGAGCAACCCACCAGTACCCTTCTCCTGACCTTCGGGCATGTCGAAGAATGGTGCGGTCTTCGCTAGCGGGAACTCTGCCAACGCCGAGTACACCGGTCCAAACTCAGAATCCAACGCTCTGCGGCGTTCCGGATCCATATCGAGTTTCTCGGTAACCGTCTTGTATGCGGTCGACATGATGTCGCCGAAAGTCGTGAAAGGCACACCTTGCATAATGCGTCTGGCTTCGCGAGCGATGTGCGGCACGACCTGGCGGAACCGGTCGAACGGCTGCCCGTTCGATACTGCGTTGATCGCGGCGTACATGACCTGATCTATCTCGGTCACGACTCCGGGAATCGCCGTATCCGGACACTGCACCCAGCACTGCCCACAGCCAGTACAGTTGGCAGCTATGAACTCGGGGATCTCGAACCTGACGTCGGTCATATCCCGAATCGTGCTGGTTGCGGCGGGAATTGCACTGATCGCGGCAAAGGGGTCAGCGATTCCGTCCTCGCCGGTCTTGTACAGATGACATACCTGTTCCCAAAACCGCCCCGGGTTCCCGATACCATCGCGCCAACCCGTACCATCGAGAGCGTCCGGCATCTGGGGTACGATACCCGCGTCGGATTTCTCGGCGGCGAGCTGTTCAGTATCGACATGGCGGATCTCGTCGTAGCCGCGACGAATCACACGAACGTTGTCCTCTACAACGCGTTCACCCAGGTGTCCGAACTTCTTCTTCAATTGAGCCCGGATACCGTCGAACAGCTTCTCTTCTTCCAGGCCGTAGCGGTCAACCAGCGGTGCGACGTTGAAGAAGGCTCCCATGAACGCGGCGCCCTGCATCCGGTATCTCAAGGACGGATCGGAGGCTTCCTCCGCGGCGATCTTGAAGCCATCCAGCAAGTACACGCTCACGTTCTTCGATCGAATCGCCCGCTGTGCCGTACCCGGAAGGCTGTTCCAGAACTCTTCCTGTGACATGTCGCTCTGGATGATGAAGATCCCGCCTTCTTCCATGCCGGCCAGAGGGTTGGAGTGCCGGAATACGTTCGGATCGGGCGCCAGCACGACATTCACGTGCATCAACTCGCAGTTGAGGCGCAGTGGCGCTTCCGCCAACGTCGCGTAGAACGTGGTCGGCTGACCCTTCTTCTCGGAACCGTACTTGGGGTTTGCCTGGATGTTCAATCCGAACAGGTCAGCCGCCGTCATCGCTACGTTCTTACCTGTCGTTATGGCACCCCACCCACCGACCGAATGTATCCTGATCGTGACGGCACCTTCGGGTAACAGATTCAGGTCTTCCTTCGACTGCAGGGCCAGTTCGGCAAGATCGGGATACCCCTCCAGCAACTGCTCCTGCCAGATCTGCAGCTTGGGAACCTGTGTCCCGGCCCGTATGAAATCGATCCCCAGATAGAACTGCCTACGCTTGTTACCACCCTCGAGCATATTCTCGATGGCCGCGACAATCTGACCCGGTTGTATGTCACGGCTGCCGAGGCCGAAACAGCCGGAGAAGAACTCGGGGATCTGCTCGGCCGGGCAGGCTTCGACTCCCGCGTATGGCAACTGTCCGCTGCCGGCTCGGTGGTTCTCGAGCCCCTTGCTCATCGCGGCGCGCATCTCCTTCAATAGCGGTGCGTCCACCGCCAGCGGTTGGTCGGTTCGCTCGAGAACCGTCACGCCTTTCTTGCCACGCAACATGCGGGTCATCAGGTCCGTCGGGAACGGACGGAACATCGTCACATTCAGGACGCCAACCTTCAGCCCGCGCTTATCACGCATGTAGTCGCACACGACTTCGACGTTGGTTACCACCGAGCCCTGCCCCACAATCACATACTCGGCATCGTCAAGCCGATAGCCCATTAGACGCGAGTAGTAGCGACCGGTGAGCGCCTCGTACTCCGCCATGGCCTGATCCGTGAGATCGGCGATGTGATCGAAGTAGAACGGCCGCTGCGCCGCAACTCCCTGGTTGTAGGAATCCTGGTTCTGCACAACGCCAATCATCGACGGGTAGTCCAGATCGAACATCTCAGGGATTCGACGCCGCTTCTCTCCGAACACCCAACGCTGTGCCGGTGTGGGAGAGTCGATAATATCCGATGGATCTCCCAGATACTCCTTGATGAGTTCGCGCTCCGGTAGCCTGACCGACTCGATCACGTGACTCGTGAGGAAACCATCTTGCGCGCAGAGACCTGGGTTGAGTGACAGTTCCGCGATCCGGTGCGCTATCAAGGTGAGATCAGCTATCTCCTGCGGATTCTTGGCAAACAACTGGAAGAACCCGGTGTCATCCACAGCGTGATAATCATCGTGCCCCGCATGCACGTTCAACGCGTGCTTCGTCATAGCACGTGCAGCAACGTTCAACACATAGGTGAGTCGCTTTCCCACGGCCGGATACAGCGACTCGTGCATGTAGGCAATGCCCTGCCCGCTGGAGAAGTTGGTCGCGCGCAAACCGGTCATCGCCATTCCAGCAGTGACCGCAGCAGCGGCGTGCTCACCTTCAGGCTCGAAGAAAATGAGTTTGCGACCGTTGACATTGTGCTTACCGGCGGCGAGTGCCGCAGCCCATCCCTCACCCATTTGGGTGGACGGCGTTATCGGATACGCACCAGCCGCTTCACTGGCAGCGGTCTCCATCTCGACGACAGCCTGACTGCCGTCGACCGCTGTTGCAATACCGGGGTACTTTGGCGCGGCCGGCGCCTCTGTAGACTTCTTGTTTTTCATACCGTAGCGCTCCTCGCCAACTCAGCGGTTGGCGTATCAACAAACTGAGATCCTTCAACCCAGACGATTGCGCCAGTAGGACACCGTGCCGTGGCATCCACGTTGGCCAACTCGTTCTTGTCATAATCAATCACAGCAAGGCCGTTCACCATCTCGATCAGGCCCGGCTTGGCATCCGCCACACACCTACCGCACGCATTGCATGCGACCTCGCAGACAGCCTCAGCCTCGTCACCCTCGAGCAGATTCTTGCACTGCACGATCAGTTTCTGTTCGATCGGCATTAGCACGAATAGATCCAATGGACACGCCTCGACGCAGTCGCCACAGGCAGTGCACTTGTCGGGGACCACCACCGGAAGCTCGACCTGGTGCATGTAGATAGCGTCGAAATCGCAGGCTTGCTCACAATCGTCGAGGCCAAGACAACCCCACGAACATCCTTTGCCGCCGCCAGAAACAGCCACGGCTGCCTTGCACGTCCGCAACCCGCGGTACTCGGCCTGCTGCACCGCAACGTCGCAGCCACCGGCACACAGCAATCGCGCAACCTGCTTGTTGGCCTCACCTGCCGCGACACCCAAATACTCTGCAACCTCGGTGATATCGTCCGGCCCCATGACCGTGCAGGTAGCTGGTTGAACCTTATCTCCGACGAGTGCCTCGGCAAACGCACGGCACCCCGCCTGACCACATGCACCGCAGTTCGTGCCAGGCAGTAGATCCACTACCGCATCGATACGTGGGTCTTCCCACACCTTCATCTTCATGTGGGTCAGAGAAATCAGCGTACCGAAGGTGAGCCCGACTCCACCGAGGATGGCTGCCGAGATCAGAATCGTGGACACATCCATGATGCTTGGCTAACCGACGTTCTTCAGATCGGCTTGGCTCAGAAGCCAAGCGGCTAGCTTATCTACCGGATCGGACGAAGCGGCCGCTCCAGCTACAACCGGTTCAGCGGCGGGCTTTACACCCATTTGTCCAGCCAGAGACTCGAGTTGCAGCAGCTCTTCGGATTGTTGAGACACGCTCACCCCGCCAACCGGCTTGCGGCGCCGATCCTCGGGCAGGCTGTCGATAGTCAGCCGTGCGCCGGCGTCGGCTCCGGCTCCCGGATCATGTACAAACCGGGCAGCTGACTCCGGAACCAGCGCGGCGATGCCCGGGCCGCTCCAGGATGCCAGCCTGTTCAGATCGGCCGGATCGACAGTCTGCTGCACGAATGTTCCGGGGGTGATGAGCCGTACCAGCGGTACCGGCGTCGACTCGTCTCTCACGACCAACACCAGTTTCTCCAACCCGTCCATGAACTCGGCCAGACCGGCTGCGCGCAAATCGCACCCTTCGACGCTCACCACCAACGGCGGCGCCATACGCCGTTCTCCCCTGCTCCACCGGTGGAACGGGAACGACCCCAACGACCTCGCGTGCTCGTTGTCTGGAAAACGACCGAACTTGGACATCTCGAATACGCGGGCGGCGCCGAACGCGCGACCGAGGTCTTCGAGCGCAGCGGCCACCCGATCCCTCAGGCTTTCGCCGTGAGCGACATCGACCACAAACAGCTTGTCGCCTCGAGCGGCCAGTTCCGTGAGGGTCTGGAGTGCCTTGTCGATAGTCTCGAGAGTCAACGTGTCAAGCTTGAGCGAGTCGGCAAACAGCGCCGAGAACTTGTCTGCATCGATCAGACCGGTCGCGAAGGGGCCTAGCTCCTCTTTCATCCGCGCCACCTTGCCCTCAGTGGCCGATCCGTGGGAAGCCTGGAAATTGCGAATCTGCTCTATAGTGTTGGCCAGCGCCGATCGGAAACTCTTTGTCTGACCTGACAGCGCCTCTAGCGCCGATTCAATCCGTTCATCAGACGGCATAGCGGTCTAACTCCGCGTTCAGTAACTCTATTTTCTCTTCCGCCGTGCGAAGAGGTTGTTGCCGAACCTCTTCGAGACAGGGAATGCTATCATTGTGGTAGAACAGACCGAGTCGGAACCTACCGTCGGGCTCCGCGAGTCGGCGTCCGTTGTCCAGATCTGACGGGTCATGCGGTATCTGGTGCTTGTAGATCTGCTCCAGACCGTTCATCGGGATTCCGTTCGGATGCACCATGAACTCGACGAGATCAGGATTTCGTACGGCCTCGTCGAACAACGGTGTGGTGTACTGCGGACAGCGCTGCAGAATCCGGATGAACGCGAATCCCTTGTGTCGGAAACCTGCTGAGATCGTCTCATACAGGTGGTCAGGAATCCAGTCACCCGTCTGCGCGACAAATGACGCGTTGGTAACACCCAATGTAGTTGCGATCGGGTTCATCGGGCGGAGAACCGCTCCACGCGGCTGCGTATTACTCGGATATCCCTCTGGACTCGTGGGCGAGGTCTGGTTCTTCGTCAGGCCGTACACGCCGTTGTCCAGCAGCAGAGCTACTATGTTTGTATTGTACCGAGTGGTGTGAATCCAGTGGGCTGCACCAATCGAACAACAGTCACCATCACCCATCACTGCAAACACATGTAGATCGGGCCGTCTCAGCTTGACACCGGTCGCCACAGGCAGTGCCCGGCCATGAAGTCCATGGAACCCGTAGGTCTTCAAGTAGTGGGGAAACCTGCTGGAACAACCGATGCCGGAAACGAATACTGTCTTCTCGGGCGCCAACTGCTCGGCTTCAAGCAGCTTCTCCACAGCAGTCAAGACGGCAAGATCACCACATCCGGGGCACCACCGTGGGATGCCGCCCTCGTAGTCCTGTATCGAGTAGTACTGGTCCTCGTCTTGTCCGCATCCAAGTAGTGAGCACTCTGTCATTTTTTCACCCCATTCGGCATATGATCACGAATGGCCTGTAGTATGTTCATGGGCCGCAGCGGTTGACCCGGTACCCTCGTCCAACAGTCGACATCCACAAGGGTTTGGGCCCGCAATAACCAGCTTAGCTGGCCACGCCGCCTGTTCTCATCGGTTATGAAAGGATCGTTGGGATCATCGCTGTAACTGATCTCGACGGTCATTACCTTCTTGAACTTCGAGAATATGTCCTTGAGACCCGGCTCCAGCGGCGACAGGAATCGCAATTGGAGCGATGATACTTTCAGGCCATCATCCCGTGCCCGATCCACCGCCTCCTCTATCGCGCCCCACGTGCTGCCCCAACCTACCACTAGAAGATCGCCCGAATCATCACCATGTACTTCCGGTCGCTTCAAGGTTTGCTGGAAGACGGCCATCTTACGCGCTCTCATCTGGCAGCCGCGCTCGTGAACTTCAGGGCTGTACCCGATCTTGCTGTTCTCATCATGTGACAGCCCTGTGACGACGTGCATCCCACCGGGCTGACCCGGAATGACTCTCTGAGACAACCCCAGCTGCGAATCCCAGTCGTACGGTAACGTGCCCTCGGGCACCGCCATCAGATCTGGCGGAGCCGCCATCCACTCGGACTTGAGATCGGGCCTCGGGAACGGCTGCTGTCCTGTGGCCAAGTTGGCATCCGTCAATACCATTACCACGCAACGGAAAGCTTCGGCGATACGCCTGGCCGTCGTCATACACAGGAAACACTCCTCCATTGTCGCGGGTGCAAACACCACGTGCGGAGCATCACCCGGCTGACCGAAGATAGACGCCAGCAGATCCCCTTGCTCGACCTTGGTCGGCAAGCCGGTGGCTGGACCGCCGCGCTGTACGTCCACCACTACCAACGGCATCTCCGTCATGATCGCCAAACCGATGAACTCTGTCTTGAGTGCCAGTCCCGGCCCTGACGTGATGGTGAACGCCACCTTGCCAGCGAACGACGCGCCAATCGCTACTCCCACTGCCGCGATCTCGTCTTCAGCCTGATGGACGATGCCTCCGAACTTCTCGATGATGTCGCCCAGGTGGTGCGACGCCGAGGTAGCCGGCGTGATGGGATACATGGAGCATAGTTCCATGCCGGCAGCGATAGCGCCAAACCCGATCGCCTGATTCCCGTTCATCACGACCCGGGGAACTTCCGACTCTATCGTGGGAATGTCGATCTTGAAGTCGAGGTTCTCGTCAGCCCATTTGTAGCCCAAGTCCAGCAGCGCCACGTTGTTGTCGTAGATCTCCTTTGACTTGCGCTTGAACAACTCAGCTATGATCTCACGGATCTTGGCCAGATCGCGCGAGTAGATCCATGCCAGAATGCCCAAGGCAAACATGTTCTTACCTTTGCGGGGATTCTCGACGATCTTGAGGCACTCCTCCTCCATCGGAACCAACACAAACTGGTAAGAGCGATGGCTCATCTCCTCCATCGCTTCCTCCCACTCTTTGCGGATGTCCGGATCGTCATGGTTCTTCCACATGTCCTCGATCAGAATGACCGCATCTTCAGCCAGAGCATCCATCCGGTGGCGCGCCAGCAGAACCTGTTCGTTGAATGCCATGACCAGATTCGCGGAATCACCCCAGTTCGTGACAGCTTCGGTTGCGATACGAATGCGGTTACCGCTGGCGCTGGCGGGCGTCCTGGCGGGCGGCTGGATCTCTGCAGGGATGATCTCCACCGACCACACACCATTACCCGACTTCGCCGAGACCGAGGCGAAGATCTGGCTGCACTTCTGCGCACCCTCGCCCGAGTCGGTAACGACCTCCGTCGTGTAGTCCTTCACACGGATGATCTCGATGTCTCTTTTTTTGGCGCCTTTATCCGGCAACGCTTCTGTCTCTGAAGCAGGAGTAGTCGCGGTCATTTTCTGCCTTCATATGAATTCGAGTCCCCACCAACGGGCCCTAAGCCCTGCATAATCAACATCATAAAATAACTACCTCTGGCCGGTCGTGGGCTGACCACCTTTGGAATGAAGGTTTCTTCACTGGTACCTCAAATTTCGGAGCCACAGCGAGTTACGGCATCGGCCTCCGGCACTGAGTGAGACTCAGACCCCTTTTTCAGGCCCCTGCGCAGGGCGTTCAACCCGGTCACACTGGCACCGTCTATCCATGTCAGATCAGCGCCCATATCTTAGTCTCGGCTATCTTTAGAGATTCTCACGCAGAGTATCTGGAATCGGAGGCTGTCAGATGAATACGCACGGTCGGCGCACCTTCCTCCGCCACATCGTCGGTGGTGCCACTGCAACCGCTGTAGTCCCGTCGCTGTTCCCGGACCCACCCCGAGATATCAACGCGTCGCCAGCACGACTACCCAATCTCGCCCCCGGCGACGGGGTCGATGAAGCATACTGGGACTTGGTGGTCGGCCAGTTCTCCCTGCGGCCCGGGCTCATCATGATGAACGCGGCCAACCTCTGCCCCGCCCCGTACTCAGTGTCCCAGGCGGTTGTTCGCTTCACCGACAGTGTGAACTCGGACGCGTCGTTCCAGAACCGCGCCAAGTTCGGCGATCTCCGTACCAAGGCCCGCCACGCTCTGGCCAAGTACGTCGGTGCTCACCCTGATGAGATCGCGATCACGCGCAATACAAGCGAAGGAAACAACACGATCGTGAACGGCCTCCCGCTTGGCCCCGGCGACGAAGTCGTTATCTGGGACCAGAACCACCCCACAAACAACGTGTCATGGGACGTGCGCGCCGACCGCTATGGGTTTCGAGTGATTCGCGTAAGCACGCCGCCGAATCCGGCGTCACATGAGGAGCTGTTTCAGGCGTTCAGCCACGCCATCACCCGAAATACGAGGGCAATGGCATTCAGTCACGTGTCCAATATCTCCGGGGTGGCTCTGCCGGCAAAGAGGCTGTGTGAGCTAGCACGGCAACGCGGGATCTTCACCCTCGTGGACGGGGCGCAGACATTTGGTGCCCTGACGTTGGACCTGCATGACATGGGCTGCGACGCTTTTACCGGAAGCTCACATAAGTGGTTCGTAGGACCCAAGGAGGCGGGGATTCTCTACGTGCGACGGGAACGCGTTCCTGACATTTGGCCCAGTGACGTGGGGGTGGGATGGGAATCGGCCTTGAAGAACGGCGCTCAGAAGTTCGAGAACCTGGGCCAGCGTGATGATGCCGCCGTGTCCGCGATGGGTAGCACCGTGGCGTTCCACAACACTATCGGCCCCGACCGAGTCGAGATGCGCATCCGGCAGTTGGCGGATGCGATCAAGCAAAGCCTGACCGACAGGGTTCCCGGGATCTCCTTCCACACACCTTCAGATCCCCAGCTCAGCGCCGGCGTGGTCGTTTTCAGACCACCAAACCAAGATGCCAGGCAACTGTTTAACACACTCTACTCCGACCACGACATCGCCGGAGCATCCATGGGCGGTGATTTCGCCGGAGTCCGCCTGTCGCCGCACATCTATAGCACCATGGCTGAGGTAGATCGGGTGGTGGCGGTGGTGGCAAGCCTGGCGTAGTCCCGGTAGCCCGGCAACCCGGTTTCCCGGTTCCCCGGGTGCGCCGTGATTTGCCGGTCCCTAACCCACGCCGGCCACGTCGGACGGCTTCGGATCGCTCGGTACTCGGGCTTTGTCGAGGGAGACTGACTCTGGAGCGACCGCCGAGGCCGACGGGAACGCGGGCCCGCCGGACGCTAGCGCCCACAGCCTCGACTCACTACTATGGAGGGTCGCCCTACAAGGAGTCACAATGCCCACCGCAGAGACGATCCTAGCCCAGAAAGGGCGGGATGTAGTCACCATTGTTCCCGACGACTCGGTACACGCCGCCGCCAATCTCATGAACCAGCGTGGCATTGGCGGTCTTGTCGTTTCCGAGGACGGTCAAATGATTGGCATCATCACCGAGCGTGATGTGCTGCGGCGTGTCGTCGCCGAGCGCCGTGATCCGGCAACCACAACCGTCCGAGAAGTCATGACAACGCCGGTTGTGAGCTGCCGCGCAGAAGCGAAGTTGGAGGAGTGCAGCGCTGTGATGACCGCGAAGCGCATCCGACACTTGCCGGTGGCGGACGATGACGGACTAGCTGGGATCATTACAACAGGTGACATCCTGGCATACCAGGTCGAGGACCAGGAAGCCACCATCCAATACCTGAACTCCTATATCTTCAACGTCAGATGAGATCACCATCGGCGCGGGCAACGCGCCGATGGCCCTGGGTTTCTCAGGCTTGCTGCGCTGCTGCGGCACGACCGGCCAGGTGCTGGTCGATCAGGAGCAAGCCCGATCCACTGTCACCAACCATTTTCATCTGCGCGATGATATCTGCCACGGTCTTCTCTTCTTCGGTCTGCTCTGAGATGAACCACTGGAGCAGTATCTGAGCGGGGTAGTCCTTCTCCGGCACCGTAAGCGCGTACAGCTGCGTGATCGCACCAGTGACCTTCTGCTCGTGCTTCAGGGTCTCCTTCAGCACGGCCAGCGCGCCCTTGAACTGGGAAGGCGGCTTGGCCAAAGCTTTCAACACGATGTGACCACCGTTGTCGAGCATGAAATCGAACAGTTTCATGGCGTGTCCCAACTCTTCCTGGTACTGCATGCGCATCCAGTGCGAGAACCCAGGAAGGTTGTTTTCGTCGAAGTAGGCTGCCATCGACAGGTAAACGTGCGCTGACTCCAACTCCATTGCGATCTGGTCGTTGATGGCAGCTTGAACTGCTTTTGTAGGCATTGTTGGCTCCGATTGGTCTGCGGTCGCTCGTATCGCCGCGTCGGGTGCGTCGGCGAGCGAGAATCTACCGACCAACCTTCGCGGATTCCAGGGGAAGGCCGTAACGAATCGGTGGCATCGAGCCGAATGGCTGGCGTCGGACAGGCCGGGTGGTGACTATGTACGTAGTAGGTGACCACCACAATCCCACATCGGAGCGTGCCAGATGTCCCACCAAGTCCCACTCATGAGTCTGAATCTGGGTGAACATCAGACAGCCGTGGACGCCAGGCTCCGGTCTTGGCGGTCCGAGGAGATAGGTCTGCGTGTGTGGGACCGCGATCATACGGTGTGGAGTAGTGCACCGCTGCCTGAACTCACCAACAGGCTGGGCTGGCTCGACTTACCGGGCAGCATGCAACCGAGACTTCCGGAGTTCGAGGCCCTGGCGAGGTCGGTCATCGAGGATGGTTACACCCACATCGTTCTGTTGGGCATGGGCGGATCCAGCCTGGCGCCCGAGGTGTTTGCTTCTGTTTTTGGCAGTGCCGATGGTTACCCCGCGCTAACCATACTCGACTCGACCCACCCCACCGCCGTACGAACTGTGGAACGTCAGATCGATCCCGCGCGCACCCTATTCGTGGTCTCGAGCAAGTCCGGAACGACCCTGGAAACGATGTCGCTGTTCCGGACAATGTGGCATCGGGTTAGCAGCGCGGTCGAGCATCCGGGCCGCAGTTTCGTGGCGATCACGGATGCTGGTTCGTCGCTGCAGGAATTGGCCGAAGAACGCCGGTTCAGACAGGTCATCAACGCCCCGAGCGAGGTGGGTGGACGCTATTCTGCCCTGTCCCCGTTTGGTCTCGCTCCGGCAGCTCTGATCGGTGCCAACGTCACCCGGCTTCTGACCCGGAGTAAGGTGATGGCTGACGCATGCTCCGCCACGGTGGCCGAAGCGGAGAACCCCGGACTCGTGCTAGGAGCTGTGTTGGGCGAACTAGCCCTGGCGGGCGTGGACAAGGTCACATTTGTTACTTCACCCGCCCTGGCCGCATTCCCGGCCTGGATCGAACAGTTGGTGGCAGAGAGCACCGGGAAGAACGGGAAGGGAATCGTCCCGGTAGGTTCGGAGCCGCAGTTACCGCCAGAGAGCTACGGGAAAGACAGATTATTCATCAGCCTCGAGCTAACCGGAGACGAGCCCTCGGCTAGCGCCATTGATCTCATGGCGATGGCCCAAGCCGGTCACCCCGTAATGAGCATTGAACTGGCCGAGAAGGCCGATCTGGGTCAGGAGATGTTCCGCTGGGAGATGGCAACTGCCGCCGCGGGAGCGATTCTCAGGATCAACCCGTTCGACCAACCTGACGTACAACTGGCAAAAGAACTGGCCAAACGCGCCATGGCCGAGCCCGACTTCGGATCTGAGGCGACCGGCGGCGGGTCTATCGACATAACGAGTCGAGATGGTCTCGAGCGAGAGCTGGAGGATTGGGTCAAGGTACGAGCAGGCGACTACATAGCCATTCAAGCATACCTGGCGCCCACGCCGGATAGCGAGGCGCTGCTGCAGCAGATAAGGCAAGCACTGGGACGTCGACTGGGCGTGGCGACCACGCTCGGTTTTGGACCGAGGTTTCTGCACTCGACTGGACAACTACACAAGGGCGGTCCGCCTACGGGTCGATTCCTACAACTGGTGGACGAGGCTGGCGAAGACGTAGCCATCCCCGAGACCGATTACAGTTTCGGAACCCTGGTCGCAGCCCAGGCCCTGGGCGACTATCAGGCGTTGCTGCAGCGGGGCCGGCATGTGTTGCGGATCAACCTCGGCGACGAGGTGAGTGGCGGTCTCCAACGCCTGCTCGAGATGAGCGGCTGACATCAGGGCGGGCAGACCTGGTCTCGGTCTTGTTTGTGCCCGGTTGACCGTTAATTTGCTTAGTCTTTCTTGGCACGACCACCAGCGTTCGGTGGCCTTACGGCGATTTACGGCGACCACTAGAGCAAATACTGGGAGGGAAGTCGCAGCTCATGAGTGTCAAGTTCGCAAGAGCCACCGAGTTTCACCGCGAGTTGAAAGACCGGGTGGCGGCCTATTTTGAGTCGACTGAGAAGCCCCCTCGCGGCCTCCCTGGAATGTACGCCAAGTCGGCTATCATCCTCGTGTGGTTTTCGGCTTCGTACGCCCTCCTCGTCTTTGCAGCAGGTACTTGGTGGATTGCGATCGGACTGGCACTTTCACTGGGGCTGGCAGCGGCTGCAATCGGGATGGACATACAGCATGACGGTTCCCACGGTGGCTACTCAAATTCAAAGCTGGTAAACGGCGTTGCAGCAGCCAGCCTGGACCTGGTCGGAGGAAGCTCATACATGTGGCGCTGGAAGCATAATGTCCTGCATCACAGCTTCACCAACATCGACGGAGCCGACGACGACATTAACATCGGCCCGTTGGCAAGACTGTCTCCGGAGCAACGGCGTTACGGGTTCCACAGATTCCAGCACATCTATATGTGGCCGCTCTATGGCTTTGTGGCACTGAAGTGGCAACTGTTCGACGATTTCAAGGAGCTGATTCGGGGCAAGGTTGGCCCACGCGTCGTACCAAGACCGCGCGGCATGCAACTCGTGATTTTCATTGGCGGCAAGATCGCACTGGTCCTGATGGCCTTTGTCATACCGGCGCTGTTCCATCCGTTCTGGCTCGTAGTGGTGTTCTACTGTTTCATAGCAGTAACGATTGGCATCGTACTGGGCGTCGTGTTCCAGATGGCGCACTGCGTGGATGTAGCCGACTTTCCGGTACCTGACGAGTCATCAAACCGAATCGAAGACGAGTGGGCCGTTCATCAAGTAAGCACCACAGTAGACTTTGCACGTAACAACAAGTTGCTCACCTGGTATATCGGTGGCCTCAACTACCAGATCGAGCACCATCTGTTTCCCAAGATCTGCCACCTCCACTACCCCAAGCTCTCACCGATAGTCGAGTCTGTTTGTGGCAAGTTCGGTGTCAAATACGAAGCAAATGCAACCATACGCTCCGCAATGGCATCCCACGTACGCTGGCTTCGCCGAATGGGACGTCCGGAAAGTGAGGGAGAAGCGCTACCCCATACGGCCTAGAAAGACGCCACTACCGGTTCAGCGGACGGCGCCCTCTCGTAACCGACTCGTCCTCCTCGTCACTCGGCCGCGTTGGCCAGCCCACCCTCAGATCGTTCCAGTGCAACATCGTGTTGAACACCATGGCGTGGCTGCCGTAGGTCTCGAGCCGCCAGAACGGGCGGATCGCGAACAACACCACATGCCCCTGCCCCACCGGTACGTCTACCACCGCTGGTGTGCCAGCGATTCCGCTCTCACCCCGCAACATGCCACTCATCAATACGTCTTCCTCCGCGAAGCTGAGTACAACGCGAGGTATCTCTTTCTCCCACAACTCGTCCCGTAACCAGTCCGGAGTGCCCGTTCCGCCATCGTTCTTGTTGACCTCGAACACCGGCTGAGAACCGAAGTAGGCTGGCACAGACTCCGGGTAGCCGTACATGATGGGACTCGTGGCATCCGCTACGTCCGTCTTGAGCACAGAACCCCGGGCAAGCAGCTGTGAAGGATCTGTTATGCTGACCCGTCGAGTGATGGCCATCTGAATCGGGAACGCGGATGCCCGACCCTCGGTAATGAAAACGCCCCCACGATCGAGAAACGCCTTCAGATTCTTGAGACCGTCGTAGCCCATGCCATTCCTCACGTCGCGAGTCTCATCGATGATCCCGATGGCCGCATACTCGTCTGTCTGCATCCACGGAACCGGAACCCCTGCGTCGGTGGTACCGTTCACCAGGTTCTGCGGGCTGGCACGATGATTGGGCATGATGATGACGTCAAACTGGGACAGATCGTTCCTGCCGAGATCCTGTTCTGACAGGTAGGTGTATGGAATCCCAATGCGATCGAACGCAAGACGCCACCAGCCAGCATCTTGTGGCGTCGATACCCACGTGTGCACCAGCGCGACACGCGGGACGTCTAGTTCATGAGTCGGAACCTCAGGCAGCTTGCGAACACCACGCACCGTTACACCGAGTTCTGTGGCAGCTCGTTCCAGCCGGTCTGCGAGATCCGCCGGATTTCCCTCAGCGGGTATGATGTGGGAACCGGGAGCATAGGTGACGTCGTCAGCTTCAAACTGCTCCTCTGCCGCATACATCGTCACGTCGGCAAGCCGGAACCTCAGTACCGTGACATTGTCTTCCGTGGTGTTGTTCACCAAGTAGTAATCGCGTCCCTTGTTCTGGAGGTCGCCTACCATCACGACCGGTTCCGTCACCGGCTTCATCATGACCGTCAGGATGGCCGAATCGGCTACGGCAATGGCTGTGACGTTGTACAGATACGGCAACGTCCAACCAACGTCGTCGTACGGTGGATTGGCATTGCGCGGAAAGTTCTGCTCGCCGAACAACACCTGAACCACCGTGCGATATGGCTGGTCCATTCTGAACACGTAGGAACCCTGAGGCACACTCACTTCTGACCCATCTTCACCCGACCACTTCAGTTCTCGCTCTGCAACATGAATTTCGACACCCTGCTCCAGCATCAGGTTCACGAGATCCACTGCTGCCTTCTGTCGCTGTTGTTCCCCAGGGATCACCCAGGCATACGGAGCCTCAGTCAGGCCCCGATGCACCGCACGTTTGCCCTTGAGATAGAAGTTCTCCACGAACTCTTCGCGGTTGCTGGCTGTGTACCTGAGAGCTACCAACACACCGCTCTGCATGTAGTTTGTGTTGTTCCTGAGCGACCACATGACCTTCTTGAGCGGCGGATTGGGTCGATACCATTCGCGTGTCAGTGCCCTTTCCGGCAGCTCCCTCTCACGGGTGTCGGCTCCACCGTTGCCCAGAGTTTCGTAGAACCGTCCGATGCTGTTGCGCGTGTTCGCGATCCACGACATGTAGTTCGCGGCCCAACCGGTGTAGAAAGCGTGGGTCCATACTCCCGGCATGCCAAACTTGGTCAACTGGGTGACTTCTTCGTGCGAGATGTTGTGCCACTCGTTGATCGTGAGGGGGTCGATCTCTTCGTTGTAGGGCCCAGTGCCAGTGGACACATAGAGGAAGTAGCCCGACTCGTGCAGGTCGTGCATCACGGTGGGCTTCCAATACAAGAACGCTTGGAGCAGGTTGCGCGTGAGGGCTAACCCCAAGCCGTATCCGTCTCGGTTGTTGTCGTGGGCGACATACTTGCCCCAGTAAGTCAGACCGGGTCCCACATCTCTGTTAGCCTTGCGATAATTGTAGACGTCGACCATGCGATCGCGACCGTCCGGTTCAGCGGCCGGTACGATGACCACTATCGCGTTGTCACGAATGGCCTGGACAAACGGGCTCTCGTCGACTGCTAACCGGTAGGCCAATTCCATCACCATCTCGGGGGGACCCGTCTCCGGAGAGTGAAGACCTGCAGTTATGTAGTAGAGCGGTTTTGCCTCAGCGATTATCGCCTCGGCTTCACTCTCCGCCAGGTTGCGAGGATCGGCCAATGTGTTGAGGTAGCCGCGGTACCGCTCCAGATCGGCTATCGTGGCATCGTTGGCGATGACCACCTCGATCATGTCACGGTTCTCTTCGGTCTTCCCAAAGTGGCGCACGACCACTCGTGGTGACGCGGCCGCCAACGCATCCATGTAACCGTAGATCTCGGCCGTGGTGTGGAGGATGTTGGGTGCCCCAATGATGGTCCCGAAGTGCTCCAAGGGTGACGGTACCGTTGCCGACGCGGGGAGGTGATCGACCAGTTCACTCAGGAACCTCGGGTCAGTCGTGTACTCCCTGATTTTGGCGCCGTATTCCTCATCGGTGGCCTGTGCGGCGGCTGGCACGGCTGTCATCGACCCGACAACGACACAAATGGCCGCTGCCACGGATTGGCGGTAGCTCATCGGATCCTCCACTTGATGCTAGTGAGCCTTACGGTGTGAACTGGGCTAATCTATCGGTCTCGCATTGAGGCGGTAGGGCGATCACCGGTTGTTCAACCAATGCCGGTCGTACCGCTGCAACCACTGCAGATCGAACTCGTCGCTGCGGGTGACGTAGACCACGCCGGTGCCAAACCCAGCGAGCCGTGCGTCCTGGGGAAGAACGATCGTGTAGATCCTGGAACCTCGAGCGTCGAACACATCGTATTCGGGTGGGCCGCCAGATTTCACATGCCGCCGAACCCACATGCTGCCCTCCGGCGTGACTGAAACCGCACCGGCCGGAAACGGAGGCTTCACCTCGGGCCAGTCGTCATCGTCGATTTGAGGACCCTCGAACCTGGCACCCCGGCTGGGTGCGGTTGTCGCCCGCGCCCCACCACCCCCGTCAATGGCGATGAACATTGCACCTTGCAGATTCGAACGTGCCTCCCGCCACTCCTCCTTGTCGGCTTCGGTGATCTTCGCCGGATCGTACGCCACCGTGGCTCCGCGCACCACAGATCCATTGGGCGCAATCCACTCCACGTGGAAGTCGGCGCTCCGTGCCACTGCCACCCTACCGTCCCAGCCCACCGCCCAATCGTCCTGGGGACTGAACGGGATCGACGCTATCATTACGTTACCGCCGCCGGACTGCATCTTCCTGTCCGGCGTCTTCAGAGCCACCACGGCGGCTGAAGAACTGTCCCACAGGTTCCAACGAGTAATCCGAGCGGAGTCCGGTGGACCGCTCGCACCGGGGGACTGGAGCCCGAAGCTCCTTGCCTGGAAGTAGATGTTGCCAAGACGGTCCGTACCAGCCGGCATCACGAACCTCATCATGTCGCCCTCTTGGGACATTAGCGGTACGCTCTCGCCGAAGCCCCCGTCCGGCCCCACATATGTGAACCTCGTGTTCCCCAGGTCCAGCATGATCGTGGAATCACCACGCCAGGGAAACAACGGCCCCGGCATCCTGTACTCACCAGGCCCCTGTCCGCTCCGACCAATCGTGTCGGCCACACCGGCATCGATATCGATAATCATGATGGCTTGGCCGAGCCGGTCGGAGACCATGATCCGTCCGTCGCTCAGTTCTCGCAAACCGGCAACCGAACTCAGGCCTTCGGGAAACGTGGCATTGGGATCAGTCAGAGAGTGCCTCTGGCTGTGACCCGCGGCCGGAAGAACCGCTGAGATCCCGAACAGAACGGCACCTGCCAAGAACACACGCATTGCACGCGACACGAAATACATCGACACCTCACTACTAGTGGAGTCCACCTTTGCGAACCATGTAATGTACCAACCGGGAAGGATGCACGGCGGAGCGGGAAGGTCGCGACCGACACCCGAGCCTGGGCATTCAGGCAAGGAAAGCCCCCCCCACCGCTGGCCACACTTGCCACCCAGCGGCATCTTCCAACATCCGGAAACCCGTTTCAGTTGAAAGAGGCCACCATGTCCACGAATCGCAGAGACTTCCTCACCAATCTGGCATTGGCCGGAGTCGGCGCACCCGCTCTGGCGCACGGAGCTACCGCCACGAGCATGCTCGAGGCACAAACAGATGCGTCCGTTGGCAAGCAAGGAAATTCTGGTGGTCGACATACGGTGCTGGAGCAGGACCACCCCTACATATTCATCGACCCCTGCATGCAGATCTGGCCCGATGCTGATTTGGGTGTCGCCCATCGGCATGGAGTCACCGCGTACGGTGTAACAGCGTGGGACCCTCAAGTAAATGCGGAAACTGCCCTCGAAGGCCTCATGTATTGGCATTGGGCCGTGCGACAGCATCCCAACCTGATGCTGATAGAGACAACAGACGACATCAGCCAAGCCAAACGTGAGGGGAAGGCCGGCCTGCTTATCGCCGCTCAGGGCGGTGATTGGGTCGGACGGGAGCTGCACCGCGTGGAGGCGTTCCAGCAGCTCGGACTTCGCATGATGCTGTTGGCGTACAACGCGTCAAACCAGTTGTGCGACGGTTGCTTGGACCGCACCGACGGTGGGCTCACCCGCCTCGGTGAACTGGTCGTGGACGAGTGCAACCGTGTTGGCATCGTTCTGGATTGTACACACACTGGCAAGCGCGCAACCCTAGAGATCATCGAACGCAGCAAGCACCCCTGCGTGTTCAGCCATTCCAATCCCAATGTCATCGCGCCGAATCCGCGCAACATCGACGATGAACAAATAGAAGCTTGCATCTCACACGGAGGCGTCATTGCCCTGGTATCGTGGGGCCCATTAGTCATGCGGCCCAACACAACCCACCGGCCAACGCTGGACGAGTTCATCGAACTCATCGACCATGTGGCGCAAATGGCTGGCAACACCGATCACATCGGGATCAGCACCGACATGTCGCTAGGTACCTACCCCGACCACGAGAGCGACCCGTGGGGCGGCCCCGTCTTCCCCAACATAACCGAGCAATACGACCACTACGTCACGGACGACATCCGTTCGCCCATGCGCAACATCGATGGCTTCTCCGATTTCGCCGAGATCGTATCGGTTGCTGAACGCCTGCTCGCGAAAGGCTACTCCGATCTCGACGTACAGAACATGTTGGGAGAGAACTTGCTGAGAGTGTTCGGGGAAGTCTGGCGGTGATCTAGCCAAGTCGAACTTGCAGCGCGCGCTCGGCGCCCGAGGCGACACGTGGGTTATCTTCCTCCAGCCCAGAACTGGCCCCGATTCGCTTCGCCATGAGGACAAATATGATCCGCTCGCGCCCGCTTCCACCAACGCTCACGAGATTCGTACTCGCTGTTGCGTTTGCAACCATACCACTAGCTACAAACGCACAACAGATCACGGACCGAACGCTTGCCGGCCTGCGCTTTCGCGAGATCGGCCCTACCACGATGAGCGGTCGCATCGTCGACCTCGCCGTGGTCGAGATCAACCCCTACACGTTCTACATCGCATCAGCGACTGGCGGCGTATGGAAGACCGATAACAACGGTGTGACACTCACTCCCGTATTCCACCGTGAGGCCACCCACTCGGTGGGCGACGTCGCGGTCCGTCAGATCGACACCAACATCGTTTGGGTCGGGACAGGTGAGCGGGCCAATCGGCAGAGTTCCTCCTGGGGTGACGGAGTTTACAAGTCAACTGACGGTGGCACGACTTGGACCAACATGGGGCTCGAGGACAGCCACCACATCGGTCGCATAGTGCTGCACCCGACCAACCCCGACGTCGTCTACGTCGCAGCGATGGGTCACCTGTGGGGCCCCAACGAAGAACGCGGCCTCTACATGTCGGAAGACGGTGGCGTAACATGGACCAGAACCCTGTTTGTCGATGAGAACACCGGTGTGGTCGACGTTGCGATAGACCTGTCCGACCCGAACACCCTATATGCTTCAACCTATCAGAGGCGGCGCCGCCCCTACGGTTTCCACGGTGGCGGTCCCGGCAGTGGTTTGTTCAAGTCAACCGACGGAGGTCGCAATTGGCGTGAACTGACCAACGGTTTGCCACCGGGCGACAAGGGTCGAATCGGTATCTCGATCTACCGCTCCAACTCCAACATCGTGTACGTCTCGGTGGAGCAAGGCTATCGCTACAACGCATCCACCGCGTACAACGAGCGGCGCGCCGGTGTGTACCGGTCGGAGGACAAGGGTGAGACCTGGCAGTTCATGAGCGACTGGAATCCGCGACCAATGTACGCGAGCCAACCACTAGTGGATCCCAACGACGATCAACGCATCTACATGATGAACACCTACAGCCACTCCGACGACGGAGGCAAGACGTTCCGCGCGGCCCGGCAGTCGCTCCACGGCGACGACCGCATCGTGTGGGTCAACCCCGCTGACTCGCGTCAGGTGATGAAGGCGGATGACGGTGGCGTCGGCATATCGTACGACCGAGGTGTCACGTGGCTCTACCTGACACATCTTCCGGTCAGCCAGTTCTATCGCGTGTCGGTCGACATGCGCAAACCATATTGGGTATACGGTGGCCTGCAGGATAACGGCAGTTGGATGGGACCCAGCGCGACATACCTGTATGACGGCATTCGTTTCGAGGACTGGATCAAGACCGGTGGTGGCGACGGATTCGTGAACTTGGTCGATACTACGGACAACCTGACCCTGTACACCGAGTCGCAATACTTGGGCCTCTCGCGCCTGAACCTCGCGACCTTCACAACGACATGGATCCGACCCGACAACCCGAGAGGTGCCATCGGTGCCAGGAGAAACTGGGACGCATGGGGTCCCGGTCTACCCGAGCCGGAACTGGCGAACGCCATGGCGCCCGCGAACTGGGACGGGCCATTCGTCATATCACCGCATGACAACAACACGCTCTACGCGGGCACGAACCAGATATGGAAGAGTACCGACCGCGGTGATACGTGGACCTCGTTGGGAGACCTGACGACCGGTGTCAACCGCAGAGAGCTGTTGATCATGGGACAGCGCGCACACGATACGACACTGTCACTCGACGATGGGATTCCCTACTATCCGACAGTGTCAGTGATCGTTGAGTCTCCTTTGCGGCAGGGTGTTCTCTACGTGGGCACTGATGATGGCAACCTGCAAGTCTCCATCGACGATGGGCGGCATTGGACCAATGTGACCGATCGGGTGCCCAACCTGCCACAATCCACTTGGCTGTCCGGGATCGAGCCCTCGCACCACGTTGAAGGAACCGTGTACCTAGCTGTCAACAACTACCGCAACAACGATTTCAGCAACTACCTGTACAAGTCCACCGATCGAGGTAACAGCTGGTCGTCAATTGTAGGTGACCTGCCGCCCGATCGCGTAATCCGAACCGTCCGTGAGGACCCCCGCAATCCCAGTGTATTGTACGTCGGCGCCGAGATAGGATTGTTCTACACCAACGACGGTGGAGTACACTGGTTCGAACTGAAGAACAACATGCCAACGGTTGCATTCAACGACCTCCTCGTCCATCCGCGCGACAACGATCTGGTACTGGGCACCCACGGACGAGGTATCTGGATCCTCGACAACATTGCGGCACTGCAGGAATTGACCCCGGACGTCCTGGCAACCGAAGCTCACTTGTTTACGGTTGAGCCGGCCGAGATGGTGCGGATTAGTGGCGCTGGGGGACACACGGGAGACATGCACTTCGCCGGACAGAACCCGTCATTCGGAGCGGTCATCGACTACTACCTGCACGACAAG
>JAUVRV010000297.1 GCA_030597435.1 Gemmatimonadales bacterium
AACCAAGAGGCCACCTAGAAGGTGCGGATTGCTTTCGATCGCGGCGTAAACGACGGCGCCCCGTTCGAAGTACACACAGCCACTATTCTGACGCAGCTTGGACGTCGCGGTCAGCTTGCCCGTCTTGCGATTCAAATCGAGCAGCTGGAAGATATCGTGGATACCCAGTTCTTTGAGCGGCCCTTCAATCGCCATCGCTATGCCACTCCGATTTTGAAGATGTGCTTGAGATCCAGGGCTGACCGTGCGTGCTTGCGCGCTTCTCGCGCAAAGGGACCGTCTGGCTCGATAGAAATCACTTGGTCCCACTCTTTCGCCGCTTCGGAGTAGCGCCTGAGTCGGGCCAAAACGACGCCGGCAAAGAAATGCGCGCCCACGTGTTTGTCGTCGTGCGCCAGAATGCGTGCAAATGCCTCCAGTGCTCGATCCAACCGGTCGTCTTCCAACAATGAGTGCCCCAGACCCAGCAAGGCTTCCAAGTCGGATGGATCGTTGGTCAGGACCTCCACCAGCAGATTGATGGCAACTCTGGGACGACCGGCTTTGCGATACACCCGGGCCAAGGCCAACGCCGCTGCTGAGAAAGACGGGAGTGAGTCGAGTGCAGCGCGGTAGGACAACTCGGCCGCGTTCCAGTCCTCGCGTGCCTCGTGCACCCGGCCCAGATCCGCCTGGACCTGGGCAAACCGAGGATCCAGTGCCAGTGCCCCCTGATACGCTCGCTGGGCGGTGTCCAAGTCACCCATGCCTACCGCGATGTCACCCTCGAGCTTGAGCAGATCGGCTCGCTGGGGTGCACGACCGCGGGCGACCTTCAACGACTCCAGAGCGAGCGCCGGATCACCGGCCGCGAGGCGACATTCGGCGAGCGCGACCAGCGCATCAACATCCGCAGGGTATTCGGCGACGAACGCAGCTGCGTCATCAACAGCTTCAGCGCCGCGCCCCAAGGCCAGGAGTTGCCGCAACTCACCGAGACGGGCGTCGGCCCGGTCAGGAGCGGACTCGCGAGCCGCACGGTAACGTTCTAGCGCCTCGCCGTGCAGACCACGGCGGGAAAAGATGTGCGCCGAAAGTACCAAGGTCTCGATCTTGTCGGCGCCGCGAGTCGCGGCGCGATCCGTTTCCGCAGTGGCAAGATCCAGCAGACCCGTGTTCAGGTAGTCCCGCGCAACGGCGAAGGGATCCCCGGCGGCTGCTTCGCTAGGATGTGTCGGCGCCTGTTCGAGTTCGGCAAATAGATCGTCTATGAGTGCCTGGTCGAAGCTGATATCTTGGGCCTGCTCGGCGGTAACGTCGGCCGAGATCTCTGGGGTAACCGAGATCCCTGGATCCTCGTACTGTAGGTCGATGGCCAGTCTGAATCGCTGAGGCACATAGTACGGATCGAGGTTCTGGGCTCGTGTAACCGCCCTCAAGGCACCGTCGTAGTCTCCCAAGCTGGACAGCGCAAAACTCAGATTGTAGTGGGCCTCGGCCAGTTCAGGATCGGCCTCGACCGATCGAGCAAAGGCGTTGCGGGCGTCGCCCGGCCTGCCCAACTCGTTGAGTACGAGGCCAATACCGTTCCAAGCCGGCGCGTTGTCAGCGTCGCTTTCCAGAACCTTGCGGTAGGCTTCCAGAGCCAGTTGCAGTCGCTTCAACTTGAGCAGCAGCAAGCCCAAATTGAGTTGCGGAGTCGCCAGGTTCGGATCGGCACGTACCGACCCGGCAAAAGTCGCAGAGGCCTCGTCGTACCGCCCTCCTTGAGCCAGGGCTATGCCCAGGTTATTGAGGGCCAGCGCGTATTTCGGGGCCTGCCCCACCGCATTCTTGTAGGACTCGATTGCCTCGTCGAACCGCCCCATCTGATGCAGAACCACTCCGCGCTCGTTCCACAGCTTGGGTGACTCCGGTGTCTCGGTCAGGAGCGAGTCGTAGAGGCTCAGGGCCGCAGGGTGATCACGTAGGAGCAGGTAGACTTCAGCCATGGCGTTCTGCAGCAGCTGACGATCCTCGCCCAGTTCCAGCGCCAGCCGATACTCCCGCAGGGCCTCCTGATAATAGCCCTGCCGCCGAAACGCCAAGCCGAGGCCGTGGTGAGCGGTGGGAACCTGCTGATCGGCCTCATCCGGAAGCTCGAACCGTGCGCTGCCGCGGCCCCCGGTGATGCGCTCGATCGCCAGGTTGGTTTGGGCTCTGCCGTACGTGGGATTCAACTCGATCGCGCGCTTGCTGGCGACCCTGGCGTCGTCATGCCGCCCCATGTCGCCCAGCACGAAGGCCATGAGGTACTGGGCATCTGCGTAGTCGGGTGCAAGCTCGAACGCGCGCTGCAGGGCATCGAGTGCTTCTTGGTTGAGTCCTCTGTTGTAGAGGACCTCTCCCAGGTAGAAGTGAACGACACTGCTATCCGGATCCAGCTCGCAGGCTTTCTGCAGCCATTCCCCAGCCGTCTCCAGCTGGCCCCGGTTTTTCTCCGCGAGAGCCAACTGCACGATGGCGGCCACGTCGGAGGGATCGCGGGCAGTCAACGTCTGGAACTCACTCACCGCCTCGTCGAACCGCCCGAGTGACGCGTATGTCCGTCCCAGTTCCCAACGTGCTTCCCGGTCTTCCGGATCGGATCTCAGTTCCTCACGCAGCTCCGTTACCCGGCGATCGTAGTGACCCGATTGTTGGTGTGCGAGTTCCAGATTGCGCTGGGCCACCAGCATCTTCGCGTCCAACTCCAGCGCGTGAGAGAACTGATCAACAGCATCCTCGGTGAGGTCCTTGAGATAGTAGAGGACCCCCAAGTTGTTGTGCGCGCCGGCATCAGACGGATCGATTCTTCGCGCGAATGAACGGAGGACCTCGCGGTCCTGTTCAGTAAGAGCCATACCCTCAGGTCAACTGTATTGCGGCGAGTATTGCCTTGAGCGACGCCATGTCCGGAAGCAGAAGGAAATGGCCTTTCAGCTTGCGACCTGCTTCCTCGAAATGAAAGTCCGTTTCGACACAGAACACCCGGTCCCAATCACGACCGAATCCCAGCTGCGCCGTCGTCACAATAGCGGAAACGACGTCGATCTCCAGAGCGGGAACCGAGGGCAGCAGCATCATTCCCATGAAATCCGACAACGCATTCATGTAAGCCCCACCCAATATATTGCCCGCCTCCTTGAGCCCGGACCGTTCCAGATCTTCGAACGACTTGGTGGTCCCGGGCTCCCGCCTCAGCAGCAGATCGCATAGTAACTTCGCGTTCTCCTCGGGAAGCATGAGCAGAGTCCTACCGGTGAGATCACCCAACATGTGCATCAGTACGGCTGCAACCACCTCGTTGGGATCGAGCAATGCGTCGGAGAGGTTCTCCAGCCTCGTAACCGTTATTTCCGGAACGCTGATCATGATGCGTCTATCGGTCAGCTGCGAAAGTGCTGTCGCCGCGTGGCCCGCACCGATATTTGCCACTTCCTTCAGGGCATCAAGCTGCAGCGGCTCGAGTTCCTGTATTTCATCCATGACGTTTCTCTCCTACACGAGCCCGCCGGCATCCAGAATGAGAACCGGCATGCCGTCACCTAGGATGGTAGCACCGCTAAAGATCGGCAGTGTGCCACTCGGCGGATCAAAGGATTTAACCACAATTTCTTGCTGACCGGTCAGGGCATCGACGATTATGCCAGACCTTCTGCCACCAATCTGCACAACCACGACCGGCCTTCTCGCCGGGACTTCTCCCTTTGCACTCACGACATCACGCAAATCTACCAGAGGAATGACGTCACCCCGATACTTGAGCCCGGCCTGGCCCTCGAGTTCTGTCACCGACGATGTCTCCAGATCGACAGTCTCAGTCACGTGCGTAATGGGCAAAACGTAGCGCTCCTCGCCCACCTCGGCAGTGAGCGCACGCACAATGGCCAAGGTAATGGGAAGTTGCAGCGTAAATGTCGTTCCTTCTCCCAGTTCGGTCTGCACCTCCAACCCACCCCCGAGTGCCCGAAGATGGGTAGCTACCACATCAATGCCGACACCGCGTCCCGATACGTCAGACACCTCGTCGACTGTACTGAATCCCGGCCGTGCGAGCACCCGCAGCAGCAACTCGTTGCTCATCACCTCTACTGCGTCATCGACCAGCCCCTCCCGCTTGGCCTTTGCGAGGATTCGCTGCGGGTCGATCCCACGACCGTCGTCGCTGACCCGGATCCCCACCTTGTTTTTCTCTCTTACAGCCGACAGCACGAGACGACCCCGGGCCGGCTTGCCGGCAGCCGCTCGCTCATCTGGAGACTCGATCCCATGGTCGATCGCATTCCGCAGCAGGTGAACCAGGGGGTCACCGATCTCGTCCAGGATGGCTCGATCCAGCTCGATCTCTTTGCCCTCGATGCGGAATTCGATCTGCTTGCCCAGTTGGCGCGCGAGGTCCCGCACGAGACGGGGGAACCTGTCGAACACCTGCCATACCGGCGTCATCCGCACCTGGATGATCTCCGACTGCAGGTCCGACGTGAGGCGTGAGACCTTCAGCGTGAGTTCATCCAGTTGTTCGTCCGCCCTCG
>JAUVRV010000062.1 GCA_030597435.1 Gemmatimonadales bacterium
ACCCACAGCATATCCGTATCGAGAGTCTGTGACGGATTGATGGTAAACTGGAGGTTGGGTGTGACCTGGAGGTTCTCGGTGAGCTGCAGGCGGTACAACACCTCCGATGTCACCTGCTTGCGCAGCGATCATTTGCCCATCTTCGAGGGGTTCTTCCTCGCCAACATACGCGCGAAAGCTGAACGAGGACGCGGCGGCCAGTACGTCACTCATTTGCCGAAGCAGGGATTAAGCAACAGGATCCGTGACTACCTGCCCAGCCGCTCCCTTCGGAGTCGCGGCCAGGATCGCGATGACGCCCAGGGTACGGATTCGTATCATGACAATCTCCCAATAGGGTCGGGCGGTACACCGAGTAAACTCGGGCGGTTCACCTCAATTCCTCCAGCCGCAGGTCGTCGAAGGCCACGACAACTCCGGCTCCGACGTAGAACCCCAGGTACCCGGTCACCGGGTCGGGAGCTACGTGGACGGCGACGAGAGTCCCGTTCACGAAGCAGCGCACGAGCGTGTCCTCCACTTCGATGGCGATCCGGTTGGTCTCGCCCGCGGGCTTGATACGCGAGTCCGTTCGACGGTCCAGCCGACCCGGAAGGGGAGTGTAGAAGACGAATTCCTGATTGCCCGTGAGACCGAACTGGTACGGGTGGCGGCTCCCACGGTTGCCCTTGGCGCTCCCCTCGACGAGGTCGTGGCCGACTTCGATGCCGAATTGTTGGTCGTCGCGACCATTGAGAAGCGTGACCGACACCTCGATCCGAACCCGCGCCGGCAAACGACCGATGTCGTCGCGAAAGGCGAGGTAGGCGAAAGCGTCGCGGCCTTCAGGATACTGTACGACGAAGGCACCGCCTTCGTAGCTCCACTTCGGCCATTCGTCGGGCGGGTTGAGTGGTCGGGTGGCGTCGAAGTCCGCGGCGAAGATGACCGGTCGGGCAGGCTCGCCCTCGCCTTGTGCGAGGGCGATGCCTGGGCCGACCAACAAACATACGACTGCCACGGTCGAAATAGCCGTCTTCCACGGAGCAGCAACTTCCCGCATCGTCAATTGAACAAGTGACGGGGATATGGGTGGCCCGGCGTGAACGAGTAGATAAAGACCAGATCCAACCGATTGCCAACCCCGAACGCCCCGTCCTTGTCGTGGCGATCCAAGTGCAGGTATTCGATCCCAAATTCCACCAGCGGAGTCACGTTCCACATGATGTTGACCACCACGTAGTTCGATTCTCGAATGGCGTCGCCCGTCTGCACGGCAAGATTATCCGCCCGCAGATAGCCGTACGTGAAGTTCGATTGGACCTCTTGGCTCCAATGGAGCTGATAGGTTCCGAACGCGCTCCAAGTTGGCAGCGCCTCCAGGCCCGTAGAGGACCAGAAGGCGTCACTACTGGTCCCGCTTAGCGCGTTCAGGTAGTGGCCAACTCCCTCTCCGATGTTGGCGCCAAAGCCCAACGTGTTGCTGCCAAACGCGGGGATGCGCCCAGTGAAATAGAGACCCCACCCCGTTGCACCCGTATTGGCCCCAGGGCTCGTACCTTGGGTTCGCAAGTCGCGCAGCAGGCCCGAAAGGCGCAGATGCCAGGCTTTCCCTTGCACCTGCCTCTTCTCGAAGGCAACCACCAAGTCCGGCCACCGGGTCTCTATCTCGGCCACGGGCACTCCATTGACGTCGGTGGGTATCGCAACTTCCGGATCGGGGGTCTCGGCTGCCGCTGTCAACGAGAAACCGCTGCCCAATGGCTGCGTCCAGCGAATCATGGGTACGCGAAGGGGAACACCGCCGGGGGGGCCCGCATAATCGAAGGCAATCGGAGCCGCCTCGACATCGTACCAGGTCTCCCATGTCTGGCCGACGAGGAGCGGACCCCATTGGCCGTACGCATGCCGAATCCGGAAACTGCCGTTCGGCCAGAAGTCGGTCTCGAAAAGGAGGCGCAGTTCGTCAAACGTCGTGTTGTCGGGGAAGGGTGTACGGACATCGATATTCAAGCGCGTTGCTGACATCCGGTAAAACGTGTTCCCGTTGAGACGATCCCCTGGTGTGTCCGAGGTCAGAATAAAGGGAGTATAAAAGCCTAGGAGGTCACTGCTGATTTGGTCGAAGTCACGGATGGCATCCATTCTGATGTAGCCGCCGAACTTCATCGAGCTATTCGTGCCCGGGATATGGAAGAACCCCGGCAACACGCCCTCGAACATGGTTTTCCTTATGATGTCTACGCCCTGCCTGAGCGTATCTCTGGCCGCCTCGAGTGCCTCGACACGCTGACGCAAGCTATCGAGCTCTTGCTGTTGGAACACATTGGCATTCACCAAGACAGGGGTGGCCGCGATGAGAAACGCCGGAGCGAATACCGAGCCAATCCACACGTGGAACACTGGTTTGATCCGCATTGGTTTGATCCGCATTGGTTTGATCCGCAT
Source organism: Gemmatimonadales bacterium (assembly GCA_030597435.1). Taxonomy (GTDB): domain Bacteria; phylum Gemmatimonadota; class Gemmatimonadetes; order Gemmatimonadales; family GWC2-71-9. The sequence continues at coordinate 2,428 of JAUVRV010000062.1, forward strand.
TGGTTTGATCCGCATTGGTTTGATCCGCATTCTCACAATCAGGCTGCGCAATGGGGGGGCCGGTTTTCGCCAATCCCCCCCACTCATCTAGTTCGAGCTGGCCTCGAATACGACGTTGCCGGCGAGGACCGTGAGCTGCACCTTGGTCTTGTGGATCTGCTCGACCGGGATATTCAGGAGGTTCTGGTTGATCACGATGAAGTCGGCGGACTTGCCGGCTTCGATCGACCCGGTGACGTCTTGTTTCATGATGTTGATGGCGCCGTTGATCGTGAAGATCCGGATCGCGGTCTCGAGGTCGATCCGCTCCGCCGGGTTGAGCACACCTTTTTCGGGTTGCCCGGGCATCTGGCGAGTGATCATCCCTTCCATGGCCATCCAGGGATCGGGCTCGGGGACGTTGTCCCAGTCGCTGCCGTAGGAGACGGTGATCCCGTTCCTGACCCAGCTTCCAATGGTGCCGAAGGTCTGGTTCATGCGCTCGTATCCGAGCAGGTCGAACCAGGGCCCAGAGAAAGACGGGTCCGGTATCCAGAGCTGATACGGCGAGATATCGACGATGATGTTCTCTAGTGCCGCGAGCCGGGCAAGATCGTCTGGGTGGGTGTGGCAGGCGTGCTCCAGGATGTGACTGACGTCCGAGTTGCCGTTGTGCTTGCGCATGGCCTCGACGGCGTTGATCCAGTGTCGCATCGACATATCGCCGAAGGCGTGGCTCATGGTCCGCAAGCCTGCGGCGTCGAACTTCATCATCCACTCGCTCAGGGTCGACTCGTCGATAGCCTGCGCGCCGAACGTGGGTTCATCGAGGTAGGGCTCAACGTATGGTGCCCCGTGTCCACTGGCGACGCCATCCATGTAGATCTTCACCCCGTCGACGTTGATCAGAGGACTGTTCGGGCCGCGCTTCGCACGCGTGTTGAACGTCTCGAACATCTCTTCCGCGCTCTTGACGGCGTAGCGCGTGTTCCAATCCCAGTGGCCCTGCATCCGGACCGTCAGGTTGCCCTCAGACTCCAGCGCGCGATATGCGGCCAGCCGAGCGTGGTCCAATTGCGCCAGAGCAACGTTGACGATGCCATACGAGTTCAGCTTGTCGAAGATCCACTCCGCCTGCTTTTCCATGACGTCTGCTGTCGCGGGCGGCTTTACCGAAAAGACGATGCCGAGCGCCTTGTCGTGCAGGATGCCGTTCGGGTTGCCGTCAGCGTCCCGGTCGATCACACCAGCTTCCGGATTGGGAGTGTTCTTGTCGACATTGGCGGCCTCGAGAGCCTTCGAGTTTGCCCAGGCCAGGTGATTCGTCCAATCATGCAGAATCACCGGGTTGTCCGGCGTCTTGGCGTCCAACGTCGCCAAGAGGCCCGGCGTTTTGAAGTCGAACGCCCAGGTGCCGCCTTCGACCCAGTCACCGGGTTTCAGTTTATTGTCCTCTATGTACTTGGCGACCGCCGCTGCCGCTTCTTCAGGCGAGGCGTCGAATCCGAACTTCGCGCCCAGCATCGTGAGTGCGCCACGAAGGGCATGGATATGGGAGTCCGCCAGTGCGGGCATGGCCATCTTGCCTTTGAGATCCACGACCTTGGTGCTTGGGCCGGTGAAGGCCGCCATGTCGTCGTTGCTGCCGACGGCGACGAACTTGCCGCCTTTGATCGCAAAGGCCTCAACCTGCGTCATGAGACCGTCGACCGTGTAGACGAAGCCGTTTTGATACACCACATCGGCTGGACCCTGCGCTTGCGTCATCCCCGGCACTCCGATGAGGCACGCCGTCGTTAGCAACAGAACCTTTGTCTTTAGAAACATTTTGACTCTCCTGCCGGTTAATGAAACTTGTATTGAAAAGCGATCTGAATGCGATTGGCCGTGCCTTGAGCATCGTCCTTGTCGATGCGCCGGCCCTGCATGAACTCAGCGGCGATATTCACGAGACGCCACGGACTCCATATGAGATTGACGTGCCACGACCAGAGTCTTGCGATGTCGTCATCAGCCTGCGCCGGTTGGACATCAAGATCGGCAATGCCAAAGGTGGCGCCCGAACGCAGGCTCCCCGTCCAGTAGTGCAAGTAGCCCAGCGTGAAGTTGAAGCCGGGGATCACCTCGAGATCGCCGGCAGGCGTCAGCACGGCATCGCTTTGCACGCTGGTGCCCAGTCCTTTGACGTAGCGGGAGATGCCACGCCCGTAGGCGACCATCCCGCGGAAATTGTCCCTGGCAAAGACCTTGAGGCGGCCGGTGAGGTTCAGGCCCCACCCGGTCGCCGTCACGTCGGTAGCGGGCTCGGGAGTGTCGAAACGAAGCTGCCGCACAATCCCGGCGAGCTGCACATGGCTTCCGCTGCGCTCGAAACGCGCGCGCGCAACGAACTCGGGCAGAATGCCGCGGACCTGGCCGACGACACCGGCAGGAACCTCGATCTGCGCATCCGGTTGCTCCAGGGCGACTCCCCAACGCCAGTCTTGACCGATCGGCTGCTCCCAGCGGATCTGTGCCTGGCGGAGTACGAAGATGAAGGGCTCGGAAGCTTCGAAGTCGACGGTCACGGGCTGGGCCGAGATGTCCATGAACGTCGACCAGGTTTGCCCTGCAAGCAGATGGCCCAGCACGCCGTAGGCATGACGCAGCCGTAGTACCGTGCCGTCGCCGTAGAAATCGGTTTCGAGGTAGGCGCGGAACAGACCCTTGGGAGTGTCCGATCGGAAATCGAGATTGAAGCGCGACTGTTTGGCGTGCATGTTAAGCCCACCACCCAGCGCCGCCTCGGGGGTACCCTCGACCGGGACCGTATACACCTTGAACCGCTCATTATTGCCAATGGGATCGAGGTCCACGATCGCGTCGAGCTTGACGTACCCGCCGAAGAGGAAGGAAATGGACGTTTCCGGGATCAGGATCGACTTGTCGAAGGATCCCCGTTCGACGAACGTGCCCGTCAGATCGCGATGCTCTTCTGCTTCTTGTGCCAGTAGTGGAGTCGTAAGAAGTACGGCTGCAAGAACGCCATACACGATCGACGCTGGCGCCGGCGGCCTTCGCCAAAGCATCGTCATCTCAGCTCCAGCTGGAAGCGCTCCGCTCATCTAGAAGACCTGGATCGCGAACAGCGCCGTGACCCAATCACCCTTCCACCGGTTCGTGGTCTTGAGATCGTGAATCCACTCGACGGTTAGTGCTGCGATCGGATGCATCCCGAACGTGTATGTCGCGCTGGGACCGATGCCGACACCCATGCCTTTGAAGTCTCCCAGCGTGGCGCCCGAGCCCTGGTCACCCGTCACCTGTTGGTAGTAGTACCCTGAAAAGCCGACGGCAAACGCCTCGCTGAAACCGTAGCCGAGCGTATAGTCCAAGTGGAAGCTGTTACCGCTCAAGTAATCGGTGGCTTTGTTGATCGTGTGGATGGTATAGCCGAGGTCGGCGTCGAACTCCAAGTTCACCTTGGGGAACAAGAAGGTGAGGCCGAGGTTGGTGTCGAATGCCCAATGGTTCAGTCCGATGTTCTTAGGGTCTCCTAGCGTGTACTTTCCTACTGGTACGTTAATTCCCTCATAGACGAACACGTGGACACGCGGCGTCTGCCATGACAGACCGATCGGAATGGCATAGATATCAGACATTCCGAAGCTCGAGTACGAGGTCGTGCCCGCCCCCGACGTTCCGCCGGCCGCCGCATCCACGTTGTAGTACACGAGCGGCAGTCCAGCACCAAAGAAGTAGGTGCCGCCCAAGAGTTTCCAATCGGTCACGTAGAGGGGTGTGAAGGAGTTCGCAAACAACCCGAGATCGAGGTCCGCCCATTCCTGGCCGCCACTTGCTACGATCGGCGCCCGAACCTTGGAGACGATGGCCAAGTTCAGGTAGTACAATCCTTTCCCGGGCACGAGTGCCATGCGCAGACTGCCGTAAACTCCGGGAACGTAGATCTGCACTCCGCCCTCGTCCGCATGCGCCGGGCGTGGCGCCAAGAGCGGGGCCAACAACCCCAGCACGCCACACACGAGCCACATCCGCCACCGTTTCCACTGCATGGTTCGGTCTCCTTTCGGCTACCACGTGCGTCGCCGCAGTGAGTTCCATATGCCTGTCAACTTTGGGTTGCGCAGACGTTGACCTGACGCCAACGAAGTGCGGGCACCAGGGAACTGCTATCAATTAGGGTTTTACCTAGAATCCCGGCCGGGTTTCACTTACGGTTGGGTGGGTTCATGCCTAGCGTGGGGGAAACGAAGGACTCCCCCTTGGCGGCTTTGCGAAGCGCTGGGATCAGGTCCTCGCCGGGTTGTCCTCGGCCAGGAGCACTGTCAGCGGTTTCAAAGGATGTCGGACTGCCGTTTCAAGAACTTGGAGCCGAATTGTAACATCCGGCGCCCAAGTGCCCATATCAGGGAAATCCCTAGTGTGTCGGGTGGGCCGCCCTGAGCGTGCCGACCACTATTCGACCGAGATGATCCCTTCCCGGATGGCGTACTGGGTCAACTCGGCAGTCGTGTGCAGATCGAGCTGTTTCATGATGGCATAGCGATGAGATTCTGCGGTCTTGGGGGAAATGTTGAGCTGGGCTGCACGCCTTGCCGGCTTTGCACCCAGCGAGCCGCGTCGCGTAGCGCCAGGTAGGCGATCACGACGACAACCACCAGCACCGCTGCGCCTACTCCGAGAACAGCCTTGCCAGGAACACGCCTTGCCGGCTTTCCACCCAGCGAGCCGCTAGCCGCACTTACTGGGCTCAGATCACCCGGACCGGCGAGCGAGCGGTACACCCGAACGACCACGAGCGGAAACAAAACCGTGGCGAACACGGTGATGGCGAAATTCGCCAAACCGCTCACGACTAGCACCGTGCCGAGCCCCGCCAGGAGCAGCGCAACACTCGAGCTGTTTCGTGGAATCAGGAGGTCACCGAAAAGACCGATGGTGAACGTCACCAGTGTAGACAGAAGCGCCAGCGCAACGAGCCACACGACGAGCCCAGACATTATGCGCCGCCGATCGGACGTTGTCGCTACTTCACTCGCGTGTAAGGCCCGCTTGCCGCCAACTCCTTCGAACAGCACCAGCGGCAACGCCAGCAGCCAGCCTGCGATCCTGCGCAGGACTAGAATCGCCGCGACGGTCAGCACGAGACCGGCGCCGATTACTGCGATCCAAAACTCGGGCGGCTTCTGCGTCAGGTAGTAATTGATGTCGTACTCACGAAGCAGCAGCCAATACAGCGTGCTCACCACCGCCAGGAACGGCAGCACGATAAGCAGCAGTCGCCCAACCGCGAACCACGCGACGTGCACGAACACTGCGACCCGTCGGAGGGCATAGCGTAAGGCGTCGAGCCAGGTCACCCGCCGGTCTTCGACCGCCCCAAATCCGATGACCATGAGCGCACCGGTCTCGGCAAACAAGAGGCCCAGTGACACCGCACCGACTGTCAGAAGCGCCGCTATCCCGATCGGGTGAAACAGGAAGTTCACTATCGCGGCGTCAGCAACCACGCCCGTGGCGGTCGTGGTTAGAAATAGTCTGACCAACAGCCCTACGGCTGGAGCGAGAACCACGACCGCAGCGACACGGACTACGAGATCCGTGAGAATCAGCTGCGGCCACGTGCGACGAAAGTCCCGTAGCGATTCGATTGACAACTCCCGGAGACAGAGTTTCATCGCGGTTCGGTTTGGTGGTGTGAGTGTTTTTCCTTGCGATACTCAACCATCTTGCCGGCGATCTTGTTGAGAAAACCGACCAAGACGCTGATACCGAGGATCAGGTATACCATCGTGAAGATTTTGGACAGCGGTGTGGTCGGCACCAAGTCACCGTACCCGACGGTGGTCAACGTAATGAGACTGAAGAACGCCGAGTCGAGCAGCGTCCATCCCTCGTGACGATTGTAGAAGATCGTACCGACCAGCAGCAGGAATGTGGCGAGGACCAAGAGGGCGCGGAACTCCTCGTCTCTCAGGGCCCGCCACGTGGCCCGAGCCAGGCGGGCCATAGCAAGGAACAGCGAAGTCATGGGGCCGGGCTCGCGTTCAAGCTCTTGCTGCCGCGCGTGCCGTCGACCCGACGGTGAGCATGCTCAGCCCGACAAACAGCAGCTTAATTCCCAAGAAGACACCGATCGCCCAGGCACCGGAAGCGGTGCCTGGCGCCAGATCATGATGCCGAGCAGCATCGAGACGATCCCGCCGAACAGCAACCAGCCCCAACCCGAAGTGGGCCGCAGTTCGAACCCCGCGGCGATCTCGACGCCCCCGTCCACGACGAGATAGATGGCCAGTACGATGGTCAATACGCCCGACGCGAACATCGGGTTGAACATCAGTACCAGGCCGCAGAGCAGCGTCAGGCCGCCGATGGCGAACGCCAGCGCGCCCTTTCCGAAGCTCCCGGCCGTGAAGGCCCAGAGCATCCGCGCGATACCAGCGATCACCACGATGATTCCCACGAGCATGAGGATCGAAAAGCCAGTAAACATGGGTGCCAGCATTGCCAGGAAGCCCAGGATCATGGTGACGATCCCCAACACGGTCGTGTTCATGCCGCTCTTCTTTGCAGCATCGTCGAGTCCGTTCATTGGTTCCCTCTCTTGTGTAGTGTTCGGTTTGTCCTCCAACCATCTCCTCGGATCATTTGGGAAACAGGAACACGAGCATCAACCGCAGCGTCCAATCCGGGCCATCCAGCGATTCCGGCTTGACGGCGTTCCAGAACGCCTGCACTTGTCCATTCATCTTCTGCTTGCCGATCGCGAAGATCTTACCGACGCCTCCGCCAAACGGGACCGTCCACTTGTCGCCGTCGGGCGCATTCCAATTGACGGTGATGGCCGGAATGCTCGTCAGGTACCAGGAATTGGGCAGGTTGTAGTTGATGAAATACTGCAAGAAACCCTGATTCACGTCGGCTCGATCGGCGTCACCCGCGAACGACCACGCATTGAAGGCCACCCCTCCCATAACGAACTTGCCAACTGACGCGACGAGAACCACCGCCGGTCCAGCCGACCACTTCCCCGAACCTAGGACATCGCTAGTTGCGGTGGGCAGGATCACCACCGGTCCCACGCCCCACGTGATCGCCCCGCTACCTACCGGAGAGAAGAAACCTTCATAGGTGATGTCCCCCAAGCCGAACGTGCTACCCGTGGCCTGTGTGAGATTCGGTTGGGAGATCAGCGGGACGATCGTCCGATTGATCAAGTTCCAGCTTCCGAGGTTGACTGGGAGCACCGGCTGAATATTCAGCACGTTCTGCGTCCGATCGAACGAGCCGATACCGAAGTTCGTGTTGTTCTGGAACGGCACGCTGATCAGATTCGCAATCGGGTTTTGCGATTGCCGTGCGAGGTCTGCGTGGCTCGGCTCCTGCGCCGATGCAGGTGCCGCGACGACTGCGATCAGTGCTACCATCGAGAGTACCGCGGCGACCTCTAGGACAACTCCTTCCCGCAATGCCTCAATCACTCGCATTGTAGTCTCCTCTCTTCGGTTCATATTGCCACCCGCAGACGCAGCACCGCGATCACCCACAGCATATCCGTATCGAGAGTCTGTGACGGATTGATGGTAAACTGGAGGTTGGGTGTGACCTGGAGGTTCTCGGTGAGCTGCAGGCGGTACAACACCTCCGATGTCACCTGCTTG